>SLPZ01000253.1 GCA_007131725.1 Balneolaceae bacterium | reverse complement strand
CCAAGCGTATCGGCGCAGCAGTCGAAAAATCGAAGAAATCATAACAAAGTTTATTGCCATGATTTACACATATATAAGCAGGACAAAAGCCGCTTTTTTATAAATTTTCGGGTAATGTCAGAGGGACGGGGTGGGTCCGAAAAGTCAGGGATGTGAAATCTGATTCTGACACACACCCCTCAAACAAGTATTAAAATTAAACATCAACCAAAATCAAAAAACTGTGAAATTACCAAACTTATTAACCTTTTTAGCCATCAGCATATCGCTGATAATTATGAACTCTTGTGCGGAGGTTCCGGATGAGAGAGCGGCTGCCGATTATGAGGCGCCACAAAAAATCGATGTGATTTTTGACACCGATGCCAACAACGAGGTGGACGACCAGCACGCCCTCGCCTACCTGCTCTTCAGCGGCGACCATTTTAACGTGGAAGGCGTAACCGTGAATGCCACGAGCGATCCCGACGGTTTCGATACCTTCTCCCCTGTTTCGGATCATTACGATGAAGCCCGGCGGGTAATGCAGCTCTGCGGTGAGTTTTACGGAAGAATTCCGCTGCTGACCGGTGCGGAAGCCTCCTTTGAGGAGATCCGCGGGTATGTTCATGAAGATGAGTTTGACGGACACGAGGCGGTTAACTTTATCATTGAACAGGCCCTGAAAGAGCGCGACCAGGAACTGGTGCTGCTGCCGGTGGGTAAGCTGACCAACATCGCCCTGGCGCTGAAAAAAGAACCGGCCATTGCAGAGAACGTTCGGATTGTCTGGCTTGGTTCCAACTATCCTGAGACCGGCGAGCACAACAAAATCTGGGACGAGGAGTCGATGAACTACATCCTGGACTTGGACGTGCCGTTCGAGTTTGTGACCGTCCGCTATGGCGACCCCTCAGGGACCGATGCCGTGAAAGTGACCCAGGCGCAGATTCTGCATCGCATGCCGGGCCTTGGCACCGAAATCAGCGAACCGGTTGAAGGACGCCACGGCGGCGAGTTTACCAACTGGGGGGACTACTCAGCCAACCTGTTCGAAATGTACACCATGTACGGCGATCCCCCCTCTCGTCCCCTCTTCGATATGGCCGCCGTTGCCATCCTGAAAAACCCCGACTGGGCCGAGCGCCGCATCATCCCCGCCCCAATCATGGACATTGAAAACGATGTATGGCTGGAACGCCCCGATAACGAGCGCGAACTGGTGCTCTGGGAGTGGTTCGACATCTACGGAATTATGAACGACTTCTTCCAGGTGATGGAAAACCCGGTGCTTGTGGATGCTCCGTGAGAATGGTTAAAAGTGCTATTTTCTGTTGATTACAAAATTTATCCGTAGCCTTTCGGTATTGGGCTACGGATAATAAACTCAGCTTTTTTTTGGCTTAAAATTTAATCGCTTTCTATTTAGGAAAAACGACGAAAATAAATATGCAATAATATCATCTGGCGGAATGAGTGGAATGATGACCCAAGCTTGTATCGTGAATGAACACGATGAATTATTTGCGACGATCCGAAGCGGAAAAAGAATTGAACGCACTGAAAGCGCCTCGAAGTCAACCATGGCCAGTCTGATGGGTTTTATGGAAATCTATTCCGAACAGTTCCTTGAGTGGGATGAGGCACTGAAGCCAGACAAGTGGATGTACCCGCACCGGTTCAGCCCTTTGAGGATGGATATCACCCGTTTCCGGTTCCCGGCCAGACCGAAGTTTTGTAAAAACTCACAAGAACCTGTGGTTGTCTAAAAGGGCGTCATCCAGCACCCGATACGGGATCTCCTCTCTTTGATAAAAGCAGGAGATACCAGCCTGTCCCTTTCGGGAGATCATTGTCCGGCATGACGATTCAAGCCGAACTAAACCTAAAACAAAACTGTATGAGCACCGCTAATCAACCATCTTCTTTTTTGTTGCAAGTCCAAATTTGCTTGATATTCTTAGCCTATATTCTAATCGGTTGTGAAGAAGAGCGGGCTGATCAGAAAGAGCCGGAAGCTTATAATATTCTTTTCATAGCGATTGATGATTTGTGAAATGATCTTGGTGTCCTGGGGGTTGATTTTATCCATACCCCTAATTTGGACGCATTCGCTGAGGAATCGAGGTTATTCAGCCGCCACTATGTACAGGCGCCATCTTGCGGCCCTTCCAGAGCTGCCTTGATCCGATGCCAAAGAGCGACCGATCCGGTCTACCTGCCAAATTCAGCAATTCGGGATACACATGAAATATGGGGTGAACGCAGCATGCCGGTCTGGTTTCGGCAGCATGGGTACCGGACCTTGTCTCTCGGTAAATTTACGCATTATCCCGGCGGGCTGACCGGCGAACACTGGACAGAACCCCCGGAAGAACTGCCAAATACATGGGATCGTATCTGGGTGCCTGAGAGTCCCTGGGAAACACCTGAAGATATGATGCACGGTTACGCAAACGGAGTTCCGCGCGATCGTGGTGAGTCACCCACTTGGGAAGCTTACGACGGTCCCGATACGGCATATCCCGACGGCTGGGTAGCAAAAGATGCCATACAAACGCTGGGAGAGCTGGCAGAGGAGACAGATCCCTGGTTTTTTGCTGTTGGATTTTTCAAACCTCATCTGCCATTTGCAGCCCCGAAAAAATACTTTGATCAGTACGATCCCTATGAGATACCCGAACCAAGAGACACAGAAATACCCCCATCCCCATCGAGCTGGCACGGCAGTGGTGAGATGATGGGCAATTACGGCCAGCATCCCGGTGATCCGAACGAAGACCGGGAATATGCACGAACACTCCGGCATGCTTATGCAGCAGCAACATCGTATGTGGATGTCCAGGTTGGACGTGTTCTGGAGCAACTGGAAAAGCTGGGTATGAATAACAACACCATAGTGGTTATATGGAGCGATCATGGATTTGCTTTGGGCGAGCAGCGAATATGGGGCAAACATTCCCTGTATGAAGTAGCCCTGAAAGCTCCTATGTTTATTCGCTATCCCGGCATGAATTCACCCGGAGAGGTAAGTAATGCCGTTGTGGAGACAATTGACATATTTCCAACTCTCACCGATCTGACCGGAATGCCAAGTCCTGTTGAATTTGAAGGATATAGCCTTCGAAAGCAGCTTGAGGATGCCAGTGCCATGTCGAGTAAACCTGCATTTGGGCATTGGACCCGGGGACAGGCGACTGTAAGAAATGATGAATGGCGGCTGATTGTACACCGGCCGGACGGAGAGATCGAAGGATTCGAACTATTTGATTTCCGGGAAAGTGAAGCTGGGAGAGGGTTGATCCGGATGAATATCCGGAGATTGTTTATGAATTGATGGAAAGATTGAACGATATTTAATTGTAATACAATAGAGATGTTTACTGCACATATTTAGTAAGAAACTTTATGAGATAACTAATTTAGTAAGGGAATCTTTAATTATGTCCGGAAGTCTCGTAGCTGCTTTATCCTTACTGCTTTTTTTTATTGCCTATCGGTATTATTCAAAATTTTTGGCCGATAAGATCTACCGGCTCGATCCGCAGGCGATGACTCCCGCCCATCAGTTTCGTGATGGAGTAGATTACGTTCCCGCCAACCGCTACATTCTCTGGGGGAATCACTTTACTTCCATTGTCTGCGGCGCCATATCGGGTTTTCACGGACTGGTTTCCAGGAACAACAGCCAAGCAGCTTAACAAAGAATCCGACGCCCGGTTTGTCAGCTATCTCGGTGCGGTGATACTTGGCTTTGCCGTTTGGATTCTGCTGGAGGCGGTAAATCTGTTGAGGAAATTTGAAGATTAGAAAAGTGCCAGACGCAAAATGTCACTCCTTCCTTGTCAGGCCGCAGTTTGGCCTGATAGGGAAGGGACCGGGGAAAGGGTCCGAAAAAGAGTACTGTCCATATTTGTGTGTCTGAGGGAGTTGTAGCCACCCAGCGGTGGGTGGGTCCAAATAAAGCCACTCCTTCCTTGTCCCAACGCATTTCAGTCGGGATAGGGAACTGCCTTTTACGTCTGGTAAACATTGGGAAGCAGGCTGGAAGTCCTCATCTTTTGGATCTTTTCGGGACACCAGAATGGTGAACAAACTGTATTAATGATTTCTTAAATTCAATTGATAACAAGAAAATAATAGATAAACATATATATGGCCTCCAATGTCAATAGGCAATATTCTTTCCTGTCAAAAAAGGTTTCTTTTCTGTTTGAGAAACTCGAATTCGTTTCGTGGGCTTTGTACTACTGAGAGTTTTT
>SLPZ01000133.1 GCA_007131725.1 Balneolaceae bacterium | reverse complement strand
GGCGAAGGCACGAACACATTCTGGCCGAGGGCTACAAAACCATCGGGGATGTGGCCGAACGCGGAAATGTACAGACGTTTATCCGGCTGTTCGGCGCCAATTTCGGGCGAATGCTCTATCAAACCATTACCGGCAACGACCAGGGGCGTGTGATGGATGAAATTTCTGCCGCTTACAAGCCCAAACACGGCGTAAGCTACGGCCACACTTTTTCGGAGGGCTCGTGTGATGTGGTGCGCATCCGGGGTGAGTTTGCCGTTGCCATTCAGCATCTCTGCTACCGGATGCGGTCTTACAATATCCGGGCAAACAGCTATTCCGGGGTGATTGGTTTTAACAAACAGGAGCTGCCCTCCGTGGGCTTCCGGTTCGTCACCCAAGCCCATACCAACATTGACGATTATGTTTTTTCGGCCTGCATGGAAAAAGTGATGCCGGCCATCAAAAATGCTGCCGCCAGCAATATGGAAATCCGAAACCTGGTGATCGGCACCCATCAGATTGACAAAACCAACCAGATGAACCTGTTTTTCAGCGATGAGGCCGAACATGCGGCCCGGTGCCGGGCTGTGGATGAAATCAAAAACCGGTTTGGCCATCAGTACATCACCCGGGCAAATACGCTGATGAGGGTTGAAGGCAACACGCACTTTTTGGAGAGAAATAACTGAGCTTTTGTTATAGAAAAGAACCTTTGCCCAAGGCACGTTGGGGCAAGCGTCCCAGACAGCCGTCGGGGTTCTTGAGCGTTCGTTTGTAACGACTGAAGTGACGCTTGAAGGACTTCCGCTACGCTACAGACGCTTCAAGGTCACTTTACACGCGCTAAACATATACATACGAATGAGTTGTCGGGGTTAACCCCGGAGGGCAAAAAAGGTCTAACGACTTTTTGGGATTTATATCACACAATTCTGCCGTTTCCAAAAACATTCAACAGAATAGTGAGCCCGGCATGGCGATAAACGGTTTGGCGGTTAAGCGGCGGATCAAGAATTTTTGAGTAAGCTGAATAACGATTTCCGCTGGTTATGCTCCGCCTAACGGATATTGAAGCAGATCCAGGTCAGGTAAAAACTGATAATGCTTTTGATTCTTGCTGATCATTTTTGCTTCGGTTTCAATAGCAGTTGCAACAATCAGCATATCATTTATCTCAACCCCATGGCTTGATCTGAATTTCTTCATCAACTCAAAAGCCCGTTCTGAAATTGATTTCGAAACTAACTGGATATGCAAATCGGCAATCAGTTCTTCCACTTTCTTTATATCCCGCTTACTTCTGCAGCCTGAATAAAGCTCCATTGCTGTAATGACACTTGTTGTTAACTGATAGTTCTTTTCAAGAAGTTCCATAGTCTGAACAGCGTCCTTTCTGTCACGGCCGAAATCGATTAAAATATCTGTATCAATAACTACTGGCTGAGCCATGGCTTATTTCAGTTTACCCAACGGCTTTTACGCAGCTCACGCACCCACTTTGTGCTGTCCTGAAGATCAACACGGTCTTTCCAAATCCCTCTGAATGAATTATCGAGAATGGACTTTTTCTTAATTGTATCGGTTTTCTCGGGTTTTCGTATATACTTTTGGGAAAGAAATTCGACAAAGTCCGCCGCTTCTTGTTGGGCTTCGGAAGGAAGTTTCCTGATCTTTTTTATGAGTTCTTTTTCTGACATATCGTAATGTAGTTAATCTCCATCACTTGTAAAAACGACTGAGTAGGATGCGGAGTATAACATTATTTAGCGGCTTCCAAAAATCTCTCATCGAGCAGGTCAAACAAAATTTCTCCATCGGCAGTGGGCATTTCAAGGCCAAGCAGATAAGCAGCCGTTGGGGCTATCGAGCGGATGTCGATCACCTCGTCAAGATGTCCCCCATTTTTAATATCGGGGCCTGATGCCACAAAGACGGCCTGCATTTCATCAAAGTCGGTTAAAAACCCGTGATGCCCTACGCTGAATCCGTGTCGGGCACTTTCTACGATGTATTCATCTCCCTGCACAAAACTGATGAATCCGTACCCGGGCACGGTTGAAAGCAAAATATCCCCCACCTGATCCGATTCCGAAGGGTGAGGCAGCCCGAATTGCTTGTAATCTTCGGGGCCGAGAACCTTGTAAATTCCCTCAAAGTCCGTAAAGAGATCCACAACTTTTTGAGCCGTATCTTCATCGTCCGGATCATCCAGGTAGACCATTGCAAAACCGCCGTTTGTCACTGCCTGTGCCAATCCCCCGGTGATACGGTTCGATTCATCAACTTCAAGCAGGCCGGCATCCCGCAGTATATTATTTGGGAGAATGGTTCTGGCAGTGCTTGTAAAACCGTGATCGGAGACAACAAAAATGTTGGTGGTTTCCCGTTTTCCGGCCCGCTCAAGAGCCCGGAGTACCTCTCCCACGTGATAGTCGGCCAGTGCAAGAGCTGTAAATCCCTGTTCGCTGTTTATGCCGTTGCGATGGTGCGTGCTGTCAACATTCAGCAGGTGCAGAAGCAGCAAATCCGGCATGCGGTTTTCTATGATATAATTGGCTGACCTCATCCAGATTTTGTCTCTGCCCGCACTGCTCTGGTTCCACAGGGCAAAGTTTGTCATATCATCCAGAATACCTGCCTCATAAAGATCCCACTGCAAGTCCAGCGTCATATTCCCCACGCTGTTGGGCACATCCGGAAAGCTGTCGTGCAGTGTTCCGGCATTCCGGGTGGCAGGCCAGTTTATTTCTGCTGTTGTGAGGCCGGCTTCAAATGCAACATCATAGAGTGTGGGCACGGCAACCAGGTCGTCTTTGTCGCGGGATGCCTGCAATGTTACCGGCAGGCCGCCATCAGTTCGCCGCAATTGGGCATTATAGAGCAGATGATGCTTTTCCGGGTGCACACCTGTAACGATCGATGTGTGATTGGCCCAGGTCAACGACGGATTGGAGGGCTGTAAACCATTTGCCCAAATGCCTGCTTCCGCCAGCGATCGGATATTCGGAACCGGTGCTTTCTGATCCCAGAGCAAGTCAGTAGGAAAACCATCGATGCTGATGATGAGTACATGATGATCACCGCTTGCTTCTTGTTGGTCAACATTTCCAAGAAGCAAAAAGAGTGGAAAAAACAGAGCTATAACTTTCATAATCAAGATCCCCTTGTTAAAAATCAAATACTAAGATTCAGATTTCAGGTTAAAATGTAATTTACCCAGTGATTGTAAATTTTAAATGTTTTACGGCTTTTCAGTTTTTGATTTTACTCCAAAAATTGAGGAACTCTTCGGTGCTGCCCACTCTGCTCAAATGCATAGGCAATTTCCAGCAGAACCGGTTCGCTCCATGCCCTGCCGAATATGGAGAGGCCGACCGGCAGTCCGTCAATGGTTCCCATGGGCAGTGAAATAATCGGATAGCCGGCCCGGGCTGAGGGTGAGCTGGACGACAGCTTAAAATTATCTCCCAGTACCAAATCCGTTTTCCAGGCAGGTGAGCCGGTTGGCGAGATGATGGCATCCAGATTGTGTTCGTCCATCACCCGGTCAATGCCTTCTTCACGGCTGTGTGTGAGCATATTGTCGAGTGCCGCCAGGTAATCTTCCGAATCCAGACCATCCATTTCGGCGGACGTTAAGATCAGGTTTCGGTCAAACTTTTCTATCTCTTCTGGACTGTTCCGGGTCAATTCAACCAATTCCTCAATATCCCGGATGGGGGAATTTTCACCGAGGCGTTCAAAATACCTGTTCAGCCCGTCTTTAAATTCAAACAGCAGCACCTGGAAGGCATCTCCGCCAATATTTTCCCGGGAGATCTGGTCAATTTCGATGATTTCTGCTCCCAATTCCTCAAACCTGCGAACGGTTTCTGCCATTAGTGTATCCACCCTGAAATGGTTGCCAAGCGGACTTGTGTAAAACCCGATTCGTTTTCCCTGCAAGCCGTCTTCATTCAAAAATTGAGTGTAATCGGCATGGAAGTGTTCATCAGCAGGCCAGGTCATCTCATCCTCTTCATCAAGGGCTGCAAGCGCTCCAAGCAATATGGCGGCATCGCGTACGGTTCGTGTCATCGGTCCGGCACTATCTGTGGTGTACGAAATGGGGATGATTCCAGTTCGGCTCCACAAACCAACAGTGGGTTTAATTCCAACAATTCCGGTGGCATTTGAGGGACAGACGATGGATCCATTGGTTTCGGTGCCCAACGTCACCGTTGCAAGATTGGCTGATGCAGCAGTTCCCGAGCCTGAACTTGATCCGCATGGATTTCGGCTCAATTCATACGGGTTCTTTACCTGACCGCCCAGTCCGCTCCACCCGCTTGAAGAAAAACTACTGTGAAAGTTCGCCCATTCGCTCAAATTGGTTTTGCCAAGTATAATGGCTCCCTCCTCTCTCAATCTTTTCACAATAAAAGCGTCTTTCGGAGGAACAGATTCTTCCATAAACCGCGACCCGGCCGTTGTGGGCATATCTGCTGTGTCGATATTATCCTTCAGCAGAACCGGCACGCCGTGCAGCACTCCCCGCAAATTGCCTGATTGCAGTTCTTCATCCAGCTCTTCTGCAATTTGCAGTGCGTTTTCATTAATCGTCAGGACAGAATTAATCTCCGGCCCGCTTTGATCCAATTCCCTGATTCTGTCGAGATAGGCCGACACAACCTCGTACACCGTAAATTCTCCGTTTTGATATCCCTGCTTCAGCTCATCGATGGTAATTTCTTCCAGGCCGAATCGATCAAAATCGGGTTCTATTTGAAGGTCGGGTGATTCGCATCCCAACAACAACACAGAAATCAAAAGTATAATCGAAAATGATTTTATAGGTTTGTTCATAATCTCAATTTGGGGTTGTGAGTTAGTCATCAAAAATACCTGTAAACTTGAGTTCGATAAAAACTTCTAAAGTGATACACAAAACTGAGGCTGTCCAAAAAAATAGAACGTCATCCCGCACCTGATGCGGGATCTCCTCATTTTGATAAGAACAGGAGATGCCGGATCAGGGTCCGGCATGACGGTATCAATAATGAACAATCTTTTGAGCACCCTATTTTGAACAACCTCAACCTCTTATTTCACAAATATAAATCGAATTCAGAGTATAAATAATCAATCCGGATCAAATCGCCGACGTTCTTGTTTCTGAATCCATTCTCTGTACCGATCGGGATCGTATTCAATGATACTGGTATCATCAATCCAGACACTATCCAGTACAGAAATGGCAAACGGCCTCACCAAAACCCGCTGACTGTCTTCGGCAATCACATACAGAATGGTGCCGCCATCAAAACTTCCGATCAGCCGTGCATCGGTATCCGGTGTGTTCCACACATCACTGTCAAATTCTGTGAAAACGCGTTTGATATATTCATCTTCATCGAGATGCAGTTCAACCGGGCTGATAAAGCGCAGCATAAACCCGAAAATCATAAAAACAATCATTAATACCCCGGTCCATTTCATCACCAGCCAAAAACCGCCGGTATCTTTTTTACCCGTAATCGGATTTTGTCCTTTTTCCCTGTTTTCCATTAAGCCGTTTGATATGATTAATTGAACGATTCCAATCTTTAAATATAACTCACAAATTTGACATTAGCTTATGGATGCTTTTTTGACCCTCCCCAACCCCATCCTCCGAGGAAATGCACTTCGCAACAAAACACTGGACTGATTCAATGATTATTCATCACAACGCTACGGGGAACTCCGCTGCGCTTCGTACGCCCGGAGGTTGTGGCTTTTTTGACCTGGCGCAAGCGTCCGCTTGTGCCATAAATTGTATGATTGAAAACCCGTTTAATCCTCAATAATCCGCTTCACAAAGTTAGGAAGGGCAAATGCACCTCTGTGGACTTCCGGATTGTAATAGTCCAGAGAGTTTAGAAGATATGTGTTTGATGAAGCCCGTTTCAAGACTTCATCACTGAGAGGAGATTCCTTCTTGGTGGCACATGCCATCGACCACATCCCGGCAGGGTATAGCGGAATGTAACTTAAATACATTTTTGTAATCGGAAACAGATCTCCCAGCGAAGTAAAAACTTTTTTCATACTTGGATGATACGATTCCACCCACGGGCTTTCGGTTTGAGATGTCAGCACTCCATTATCTGCTAAAGCATCGAAGCATGTTTTTAAAAAATCCCTTTCAAAAAGCCCCACTGCCGGGCCAATCGGGTCTGAACCGTCTATGATGATGACATCGTAAGAAGCAGCCGTGTTTTTTACAAATTCGATTCCATCTTCAAACTTCACATTCAATTTTGGATTATCAAAATCCCCCACCCCTGGAAAATGGAGTTTAGAGGCTTCAACCACGGTTTCATCAATTTCAACCATATCCACCTGTTCAACTGAGGGATGCTTCAGCACTTCACGGGCTGTTCCGCCATCACCCCCGCCGATAATCAGCACTCGTTTGGGTTCGGGATGCGTGAACATGGCCACATGGCTCAGCATTTCATGATATACAAATTCATCCCGTTCGCTGAGCATCACCATTCCGTCAATCGTCATCAGGTTACCCCAGGTGTCGGTTTCAAAAACCTCCACAAGCTGATATTCGGATTTTTTTGAGAAAAGCTTTTTTTTCAGGCCAACGGTGAGGCCGGTTTGTTCGTTGTAGAATTCGTTGTATTGAAGGGGCATTTTTAGGGAGATTAAATCAATAAATATTAGTTATTTCGAAAATAAATAAGAGTATCTTTTTATGGTAGCACAAACGAGACGTTTGCGCTATGATTTTTATGAGAGTTTTTTCAGTAAAAATTGCGGGCTTATTGGAGCACAAACGAATACTTCGACTCCGCCTGTCTGCTAAAGCCTATAAACAGGCAGGCTCAGTACAGGCAGTTTGTGGTATGACAGTTGTAGAGCAACAAATTAATTCGATTAGTGAACCTTTAGTCGTCAGACGGAAAAAGCAACCATCAGACGACAGTCAAAATCTCAAGACTCACGACTATTTATACCACAAAACCGCACCTGCAAATACAGCTCCGCAGCGTTCCACTTTGTGTTCAACTCCTATGCTTTTGATCTCTTTCAATTTTCGTTTTCTGTATTCGAACGCATCAACAACCATTTGGCGGACAATATCTTCTACCGTTTTGAGCGGTGCATAATCTTCAAACTCCATAATTACGCCCGGTTGGGTATCATCTTCAGGAATTCCCACTGCAATGGCGGCAGAGATCATTCGGCCTGGCGTGGTATCGTCGATAGAGGCATAGGCGAGCGGCACAAGTCCCCCTTTTGGAAACTGAACTTTATGGACAGGCACCTGTTCGGCTGCAGGCGGCAAAATACTGCTCATCCGCATCAGGTTGGTATCACCCACACCGGCTTCGAGCAGAGCTTTATCAAATGCATTCAGGCGGGTACGCCCCTCGGCCGCACCTTTCACAAGGGTATAAATATTTGGTGTTTTTACCATAAAAAAATCAATGACTTCCGGGGTTAATTGGCCTGATATTCCTGATTTGGTTTGAAGAGCAGCTTTTGGCCTTTCGGAACTTTAAACATGCCCCGTTTCATCTCCATACTTGATACGTTTTTCGAATCGAAACTCTCTTTCAGTTCTTCCTGGATTATCCAGGGGTCAATCGTATCTCCGCAAGTGAAGATATCAACAGCAGCATAGTTATATTCCGGCCAGGTATGAATGGCAATATGAGATTCAGCAATTACGATAACTCCACTGACACCATATGGGCTGAATTTGTGGAAATTGTGCGATACAAGCGTTGCTTTCGATGATTTTGCAGCTTGAATAAGAGCCGTTTCAATATAACTTACATCATTTAGTTTAGATTGATCACAGTCGTAATATTCCACAAGAATTTGTCTGCCAAGAGCTTCCATCTATAAAATTTCCTAATTGTTTAAAAAAATGATGATATCGCCAAATAAATATTGACAAATTGATGTTTTTTGCTGTCCATAGTAGTTGCAACAATTTTTCTTTTCCAATCATTGAAATCAATTCTTAGAAAGACAGATAAATTACACAGAAATAAATTAATTAATGATAGTTTCATCAAAAAAAGTTTCTGACACTACAGCAATTCGTATTTACAAAAATCTATTACTACCCCGCCTGATCGAGAACCGGATGCTCTACTTGCTGCGCCAAAACAGGATCAATAAATGGTTCTCGGGCATTGGCCAGGAAGCCATTTCGGTGGGAGTTCCCCTAAGTGTTGATAAAAACGACTACATTCTTCCGCTTCACAGAAACCTGGGCGTTTTTACAACTCGCAATGTTCCTTTGTATGAATTGTTCTGCCAGTTATTCGGGCGTAAAGATGGCTTTACCAGTGGCCGCGACCGCACGTTCCACTTTGGAAACCTGCACTATAAGATTGTAGGAATGATTTCTCACCTCGCTTCCAGTATGCCGGTGGCGGACGGAATTGCCCTTGCTCTGAAACTCAAAAACAAAGAGCAGATTGTTGTGAGTTTCTGCGGCGACGGAGCCACCAGCGAAGGTGATTTCCACGAAGCGTTGAATCTTGCCGGAGTCTGGAAACTGCCTGTGGTATTTATCATCGAAAATAACGGGTATGGGCTGTCAACGCCGGTCAGCGAACAGTATGCCTGTGAAAACCTGGTTGATCGTGCCCCCGGATACGGTATTGAGGGGATGTTGATTGACGGGAATAATTTTTTTGAAGTTGAGGAGGCCGTAACCAAAGCCAGAAAAATGGCACTGCAGGGAAATCCGGTTTTGATTGAAGCCAAAACATTCAGAATGCGCGGGCACGAAGAAGCATCCGGTACTTTCTATGTACCAGACGAAGAAATGGAAAGATGGGAATCGAAAGACCCGATCCATCGGTTTGAAATGTGGCTTCTCGAAAACGGCATTTTTTCGGGAGAGGATGAACTTGAAGAAATCAAAGAAGAGCTCAGATCTTCGTTTGAAGATGAACTGCAACGTGCACTAAACGCAGATGAACCAGAATTTGATGAAAAAACCGAACGACAACTGGCCGGGTTAAAGCCGCAGCCAAAACCCGGCAGTAATGGACAGAATTGGCCAGAATCGGAAAAAAGAATGATTGATGCCATACAACTTGCCCATAAACAGGCATTTGATGAGGATGACCGGTATTTGTTGCTGGGACAGGATATTGCTGAATACGGTGGTGTGTTTAAAGTATCGGAAGGGTTTGTTGAACGATACGGGAAAGACCGGATTCGGAATACTCCGATTATTGAGTCCGGATTGATCGGTTCTGGAATTGGCTTGGCACTGGAAGGTTTAAAACCGGTGCTTGAAGTGCAATTTGCTGATTTTATCTCCTGCGGATTTAATCAAATTGTGAATAACCTGTCCAAGGGAGGCTACCGCTGGATGCCGGATATGAACATCACCATTCGGGCACCGCACGGAGCAGGTGTGGGCGGGGGGCCTTTTCATTCGCAAAGCCCCGAAGGCTGGTTCATGCAGTTTCCGGGCCTCCGGGTTTTGGTGCCATCGAATGTGGAAGATGCCCAGAATATGCTTTACACCGCATTCCACGACCCCAACCCAGTTCTCTTTTTTGAGCATAAAAAACTTTACCGCAGCATCAAATCCGTCACCAAAGATACCTGCCAGATTGTGGATATTGAGTCGGCCGCTGTTGTAAAAAGTGGCTCCGATGCTTCCATCATTACTTACGGAATGGGCGTTCACTGGGCACTTGAAATTGTTGAAGAATACACAGCCCGGGGCATTGATATTGAAATAGTTGACCTTCGCACACTGGCCCCCATCGACTGGGATTCCATCACCCGAAGTGTGCAAAAAACCGGCCGTGTACTTTTGCTTGAAGAGCCCTCAGAAGTACTTGGCCCGATGAGTGAAATTTCAGCGGGAATCACCGAAAAGGCCTTTGAATACCTGGATGCTCCTGTTATCCGGTGTTCATCCATCCACACGCCTATCCCATTCAACAAAAAACTTGAAGCAGGGTACCTGGCCAATTCCAGGCTGAAGGAAAAGCTGGATTTGTTATTAAATTATTAACCTGCAACCTGCCAGAGTCACTTCCTGAAGCTAGCGTCCCCGCTTGTGCCATTGGAACTTGTGGCGTTATTGTTTGAAGGCTAAAGCATCTGTCTTTTTTGACCCTCCCCAACCCCTCTCTCTCCCGACTGAACTGCGTCGGGACAAGTTGAGTGAATTTCGAAAACCCGACACATCGGGTTAGGGGCTTTTCTATTTCTGACCGTCTACTGTACCTCTGGTGTCTGTGTTTTTAGGATTGACCTAAACAACCTGCCAGAGTGCCGTGCTTTTCGGTTCCTGGCAGAGTTGTGAACCAGCTTTAGCATATCCTCAAAATTACTTCAAGACAAAATCAACCGTCTACTGAGAAATCGCCCACATCAACTTTCGTTTTGCAACGGGCAGGATGGTTTCATGAAACGGAAAATCGAGTTTGGTTTCGAACGTGTATGTAGCGGGATTTGGCAGCTCCTTTACTTCACGAATCAGATCCATTTTGATGGAACCCGGAGATAGCCGGGCCTTACCCTGCTGCAGTGCTTTTAAAAAGCGGGTTTTCAGTGAACGGTACTCGTCTTCAGAACTTGCAAAGATTGAAACTTCGAAACGGAACAGGTTAAGTTTTTGAACGCTGTTATCCGGCACAAAGAAATACCCCTCATCCCGGTAACTGGGTAATATTCCCACATGCTCTATCGCGAGTTCATCTTCCACATATTCATGAATCGCGATTCCCTCTTTGATGACAATTTCAATCTTGGGCAGCGCCCAGGTAATCAGTTTTTCCACAGCAGATAGGTCGGTGCCGTCCACAAAAACAACTTCGTGCTCAATGCGCCGGTTCACCCAGTCTATTTTCCCGATTCGCTTTGGAAATTTATTTCGCAAATCAGACAGGCGTGAGATTATCTCGTTCAGCGTTCTGTGGATTTTTACAAGATGACTGAGGTGCGGATAGATCTTGTAATATTGAAACTCGGTGGAAATCTTTTTGAGTTCAGCAAGAATTATATACTGCCGTTTCTCAAAATCGTCCTGGACTTTCGTGAAAAGATTCAGGTCCAATCGTGATTCATTCATCATATAGCCTCCTGCGATGATTTATTGGAATAACAGAACAACGCTATTTAAAAGAAGTGATTTTGTCAAGAGTAAAAATTTTGAATAGGTCAAAAAACAATTGTAGAGCTGCTTGACATCTATCCGGTGTTAAAAAACCAATCGCATTAAACTCCATACTGTCACCTACCATTCACAATTTCAATTATTGCTATACTTTTTCTATCTCATTTTCGTATTATCAATGTAATAACAGAGTAAGAACATAATTCCATTCACAATGATTAAGAAACTTCAGAAAATCGGAAACAGCCGTGGCATTCTTCTTGAAAAGCCTCTATTGAAACTTCTTAAAGTTGAAGAGGATGACAGTGTTGAGATTGTCCCACACGAAGAAGGATTGTTGATTAAGAAAGTAGACGTCCAATCTGCCTATCGGGAGATCAGTAAAAAACACCGTAAATCCCTGGATAAACTTGCGGAATAATGCAAGACCCTCCCTAAATCCCTCCCTCCGAGGAAAAGCACCTCGCAAGGAGGGACTTAATTTTTTTATTGGAAATATATTCGCAAAAAGTCACCCCTTCCTTGTCCCGACGCAGTTCAGTCGGGATAGGGAAGGGGCCGGGGGATGGGTCCAAAAGGCTAAAGATGTTACCAAACCATAATTCAGCCAATCATCAATCTTGCTAACCGGATCTTTTTTCTGAATGATTTTTTAAATATTCGGCAAGTTCTTCTTTTTTTACTTTTCCGCTTGCCAAATCCATCATAATTGCAAACAGGCTCTTCTTGTCAGCTTTTATCTGATATCCGTTCACATATAGAAATGTATACATGGCAATTAATGCAGTGCGTTTGTTTCCATCATAAAATGGGTGATTTTGGCACAGATGAAATCCATAAGCAGCCGCCATGTGGAAAAGATCTTTATGAACATACTCTCCCCCAAAACTTGCTTGGGGTTGAGCTAATGCAGATTCAAGCAACTCATTGTCCCGGACTCCTTGCTTCCCACCATATCTTTCCAATTGATCTTCATGAAAAGTCAAAACAACTTCTTTGTTCAGAAATTTGATCATTCAGCCAGGGCTTTCAGTACATCTTTATAATCTTTATTTATCTGTTTGTAGGCTTCTGCCCACTCTTCAAATTCCGGATCAACGGGCCGCAGTTCCAGATTTCCACCCTTTCGCTCAATACTTACTTTATCGCCGGTTTTCAGATGGAGTTCATCGATGATTTGCTTGGGCAGTATCACTCCCAAACTATTGCCGATTTGTCGAATTTTTGCTTCCATGACCTGAGTATTTATTTTGATTATCGAGTTATAATAATGTTATTACTTTTTATTCAAATCTCCAACGACTCTGTTTGTGACTATGGTATAAAACTGAGTTGGATTGTTAATTCTTAAATGTACCCCTAAACAGCCATATGTGGCTGGAGACATCCCGGTTGAATGTGCTGTTTACTACTGCGATGTTTCCGTGGCGGTTTACATCAAGCTTATTCATCAAGAGCCCCTGCTGGCTCCCGTTAAATCCGAGACCAGAATCAACACTGCCGGAAACTACTTCGGGTGAATAAAATGTTTCACCACCGTCATCAGACACAGTGATGCCAAGGCCGTGCGGGCGCCTTCCCAATTCGGGAAATAATTCCCAGAGCACGTAGATGCGTCCGTTTTCATCCAGCTTCAGTGAAGAATAGGCCGAGCTCTGGATCTGCCCGCTATGATCAGAAGAGATTTGAAACGGTTCATTGAAAGTTTGTCCGTCATTGGATCTTGCATACATAATGTGGTAGCTGCTCCAGAGTCCCCTTGGGCTTTCCGAATAGACCAGGTGAACCGCGCCGTTTTTATCAGCGGCAATCCGGGGTGCGTCTGCATGGCCGTTTCCCTCAATATGCTTGATCTCCCCAAAATCACTCCCATTGTTATCCGAAATAGCATACCGAATATCAGCATTGTGGCCCTCTCCGGCGGACCATGCCAGGTAAACCCGGCCTTCAGGTGAGGTGGCAATGGATGGCGCCCGTGCCGGCACCTCATCTCCTCCGTCAATGTGCATCGGTTCAGAAAACGTCTCTCCTCCGTCATCACTCCGGCTGATCCACAGTGCCCCTTCATACTCCGTCCACGTTGCAAATAACGTTCCATTTTTGGATTTAACAAGATCCAGGCTGCCGTTAAACCATCGGCGCACAGTAAACCGGCCTTTGCCGGCTCCGGCTTCTGTGTTTGAAAGATTCACAGGCTCATCAAAGGTTTTTCCTCCATCTGTAGATTTTGCAAAGAAAATCTCCCCGCCGTGCGAGCCGCCCGAAAAAACAATCTCCTGCCAGAGAGCATACACATGCTCAGGATCGCCAGACGAAATAATGATTCTCGGCAACCAGGAAAATATTCCGGGATTATTGGAGACATTCACCGGTTCGTTAAACCGCTTCACTCCATTGGGTTCGTAGATTTGCATAAAAATGTTCTGCTTCTCCTGATTGGCCCAGGCCACAGCAATTACACCCTCATCATTTATGGAAACGGCGGGATCGTCTACGAGATGAAACTCCGAATCGTTCATCCTCCACGGCCCCACATATGCGTCACCGGTGGCAACTTCTTCTGCATTTTCCCACTCAAACCATTCCGATTCTGCCATTTTATACTCACCGTTATCAGAATAAATGATGGCAAAAATAACTACGAATGCACTGATGCCTGCTGCTGCCGCTAATCCCCGTCTTATCCACATAAATTTACTGTTTTGTTGATCAGTTTTATCGAATATGACACTAGAACGAACGTTAAAGCAATCACAATATAAATCAAAGAATCAGGTTCTGCACTTTGAACTGAATTCAGTATATTCCTGTTCAAAATAACAAAAAAGCGCTTTTATGGATACGAAGGAAAAATCCGATGTTTTTCAAAAACGAATCGACAACGGCGAAAAAATAGAACCTAAAGACTGGATGCCTGAGCGGTATCGCAAGCAGCTCATCCGGATGATGAGCCAGCATGCCCATTCTGAGATTGTGGGAATGCTGCCGGAGGGCAACTGGATTACACGGGCACCCTCCCTGAAGCGAAAAATGGTGCTGCTTGCCAAAGTTCAGGATGAGGCAGGACACGGACTTTATCTTTACAGCGCAACAGAAACTCTGGGGGTGAAAAGGAAAGATTTGGTTGAAGATTACCTATACGGAAAAGCCAAGTATTCCAGCATTTTCAACTATCCAACCCTAACTTATGCCGATATTTGTGTGATTGGCTGGTTGGTGGATGGCGCCGCCATTGTCAATCAGACTATGCTGGCTAAATCGTCTTACGGGCCCTATGCACGTGCCAACCTCCGTATTTGCAAAGAAGAGAGTTTTCATAAAAAGCAGGGATACGAAATGCTGGCAAAAATGGCCGGTGGTACGCCTGAACAGCAAAAAATGGCGCAGGATGCCGTGAACCGCTGGTGGTGGCCAACCCTGATGATGTTCGGCCCGCCGGATGAAGAATCACCCAACAGCGCCGAGCTGATTACATGGGCAGTGAAAACCAAAACAAATGATGAACTTCGGCAAAGTTTTGTTGATCGCACTGTGATGGAAGCAAGAAAGATCGGAGTCACACTGCCCGATCCCGACCTAAAATACAATGAAGAAACCGGCCACTGGGAATACGGAGAAATTCCCTGGGATGAATTTTGGCGTGTCATCAAAGGAGACGGCCCTATGAACCGGGAACGGCTGAAAGCGCGGCGAAAAGCTTATGAAGAGGGCGCATGGGTGCGTGAAGCCGCCATGGAATATGCAAGGAAGAAGAAATACCGGGAAGGAAAAGCATCCTGATTCGGAAATTCCAAATCCCAAGCACCAAATTCCAAACTGCCTACTCCTAATTTTGATGCAAAATTATAATGATGATTTTATTCCCTGAAAGTGTCAAATTTTCGATAACTGTCCGAAGTCGTTGGTAAGGTGACCAGTTTGGAATTTGGAATTTGGTGCTTGGAATTTTTCAATCTTTGTCAGAAACTTAAATCTAATACAAGACTCTTTTACACAAAAAAAAAGCTTCAATCATGAAGACAAACCAGGAGTGGCCTCTTTGGGAGGTCTTTTATCAGCCCGGCAACGGAAAACCTTTTGAACATGCCGGAAGTGTGCACGCCCCGGATGCCGAAATGGCACTGCAAAACGCCCGCGACACCTATGCAAGGAGAAATGAGGGCATCGCAATCTGGGTGGTTCCCTCCGATCAGATAACCGCCTCCACCCCTGAAGATGTGGGCCCATTTTTTGATCCGGCCAATGATAAAGCCTACAGGCATCCACAATTTTACAGCGTGCCAAGAGCCGTTAAAAAACGAAAATAATGTGTAGTTGTGAGTCTTTAGTGGTGAGATATGAGTTCTCAAGACTCAAGACTCAGGACTCAGGACTAAACATATGAGTAAAAAGATCACCAACACAAAAACTGATAAGGAATTGATTATTGAGATATTACTGCGCTTGGCTGATGATCGTTTAATCCACGGGCACAGGTTGTCTGAGTGGACGGGGCACGGCCCTGAACTTGAAGAGGATCTTGCACTTGCCAACGTTGCACTGGACATGATTGGCCACGCTGCCGCGCTATACCGGTATGCGGCTGTAATTGAGGGGAATCCGGATGAGGATTATTACGCCTATTTTCGTGATGACATCGATTTTAAAAATGTGGCAATGGTGGAGCTTCCAAAAGGAGATTTTGCGTATACCATCACCCGGCAATTTCTGTTCAGCGTTTACAGCTATTTTCTGTATGAGAAACTGATAGAAACTGTTGAAAATGAACAGTTTAACGGAATGCTTCAGAAACATTTCAAGGAAATTAAATATCATCTTCGCCACAGCCGCGAGTGGGTGCTGCGCCTTGGTGACGGAACAAAAGAGAGTCATGAACGCATTCAAAATGCTTTTGATGAAATCTGGATGTATACCGGCGAACTCTTCAGCATGGATGAAACTGAACACACAGCTATTGAAAAGAATCTTTTTGTTGATGTCTCCGAACTGAAAGCACCCTGGCTGGAATTTGTAAAAGAAACACTTGAAGAAGCAACACTCTCGCTGCCGGATGATGATCAGTACATGTTCACTGGATCAAGACAAGGCCGGCATACCGAACATCTGGGGCACCTGCTGGCACAAATGCAATTTTTGCGTCGTTCATACCCCGATGCAGACTGGAAATGATAGATGATTAGTCATGACTCAAGACTATATGAACACAAAACAAACCATATCAAAATCTAAAATCTGGTCCTGGCTTGAAGAAGTCATCGATCCTGAAATTCCTGTATTAAATGTAGTAGAGATGGGAATTGTGCGCGATTTGGAGTTCGAAGATGATAACGTGATCGTAAAAATTACCCCTACTTATTCTGGATGCCCTGCGATGAACGCCATTGAACTGGAAATCCAAAAAAAGTTGAAGGAAAAAGGAATTGAAAATTTCAGGGTTGTAACCGACTATAAAGAGAGCTGGACGACCGACTGGATGACCGATCACGCCAAAAAGAAATTAAAAGATTACGGTATCGCACCGCCTGAAAAAACTTCTGCGAATGATGATTTCCTCAAAAATTTAAAAGGATCACAAAAAATTGTACCCTGCCCCTGGTGCGACTCAATGGATACGTTTTTGGAAAGTGAGTTTGGTTCGACAGCTTGTAAATCGCAGTATTATTGTAACGATTGTGATCAGCCTTTTGAGCACTTTAAATGTATTTGATTTTTTGGCACTATGTTAAATTGTGTGGCAGAATTAAAAAGAGAAGCATGAAAATTCCCCCCTATCAAGGGGGGTGTTGATACTTAGCTATTGCACGTACTTTGAACACCCATTGTCCTCCGAAGCCTCGGCACAGGCGGGCTCTAAATCTCTCAGCCAGCTGGCGGAAGAATTTTATCGAATTCAGAATTACCCATACTAAAGGCACCTGTTGGAACAGCATTCATAAAAAAGTCATTTTTCCTAAAAATTTTGAAATCAACCAGGTCGAAATATGTCTCTCATAATAACAACACTTGACAATCAAATATTCACAATTACCCTAAACCGGCCGGAAAAGTACAACAGCTTTACAGAACAGATGGCCATTGAACTTCAACAAGCCCTCGAAAAAGCAACATCAGATGATATTCGCTGCGTTGTTTTAAAAGCCGGGGGTAAAGCTTTTTGCGCAGGCCAGGATTTGCCCGAAGTGGCAGAGCGCGGAAAAGACAAGCACTACAATCTCGCCGATACCGTCCGAACCAGTTACAATCCCATCATCAGAGGAATCCGGAATTTAAAAAAGCCTGTGGTTTGTGCCGTGCAGGGTACCACTGCCGGAGCAGGAGCTAATATTGCTTTTAGCTGTGATATTGTGATCGCTTCAAAAAAAGCTGTTTTTGTACAGGCATTCAGTAGAATTGGTTTGATACCCGACAGCGGCGGCACCTGGTTTTTGCCGAGAATTGCCGGCTTAGCCAAAACAAATGCACTCTATCTTTTGGATGAAAAATTACCGGCTGAAGAGGCCGTGCAACTTGGGCTGATTTACAAATCGGTAGAACACGATCAACTCGAAGAAGAAGTTTCCCAAATCGCTGAAAAGCTCGCTTCCATGCCGACTAAAGGGATTGGGCTTTTCAAACAGGCGATCAATCAAACCTTTGAAAATGACCTTGAACAGCAGCTTACACTGGAGGCAACCATGCAGGGCGAAGCCGGTAAAACTGATGATTACAAAGAGGGAGTGAAAAGCTTTCTGGAGAAGAGAAACCCTGATTTTAAGGGAAAATGATTTAAACCGGAATTGATATCAGTTTATCAAATTCTGTGTTTGCAGTACTTTTTTTCAGTTTTTCATCGAATGTATAGAGAATTGCCCTGGTGTTAAATGCCAATGCAATAAATATTGCATCGTAAAAAGTAACCGGATATTTGGTTGAAATTTCAAAAGCTAATGATTCGAGGTCCTTGTAGGGTTCAAACCATAAATCAATTATTTCAAAAATGTCTAAAATTTCTCTTGATTCTTCATTTGTGATAAATCCGGCTCTGACTTTTTTACTGATATTTGAATGAAACTCAATTCGTAAATAATCCGGAGCAATAAACTCTTGCTCTCGTTCAAGCAACAAAATTGCTTCTTCTGAATTTTTCTCTCTCAAGAACCATTTTGTAACTACCGATGTATCAACAACGTTCACTAACGCTCCCGTTCTTTGCTAAGCTCTTCAGCACTATCAGGGAACAGTATTTCCTTCTTTTTATACTTATCCTGAATTTTTTTAATTCTCTCCATGGCCATTTCCTTTCTTGCTCCGGAGCACACTTCAAGAATCTCTTTCAACTCCTCCTGCAGCGAACGGTTGTTGTGCTTTGCCCTGGCTTTGAGCCTGTCAAGAACCTCCTTATCAATATTTCTGATTAATACATCTGGCATAATTATTCTCGTTATTTTCGGTGATATCATTATGATATCATTTGAACGAATAATATCAAAATTAAATTGTCATCCGGGCATCACATATTTTCCTGAATATTGGTTTTGATCGTTGTTTGTTTATTTTTCGTGAAAGATTAATCTGCCAAAACATTTTTTTATGAGTTTAAGTAAGAATTCAAAGATCGGAGTTGTGGGCGCCGGAACCATGGGTACCGGAATTGCACAAATTGCAGCCACATTTGGCCACCCTGTTTTTTTGTTTGATGCTTACCCCGATCAGCTAAAAAAATCGAAAGACGGCCTTGAGAACATTCTGGACCGGCAGGTTAAAAAAGAAAGAATGAGTTCCGATGAAGTTGATGGCATATTATCCCGAATCCATTTTGTCGATCATATGAAAGATTTTACTGATTGCGATATCGTATTTGAAGCCATTGTTGAAGTAACCAGGACAAAAAAAGATCAAATAGCCCGCATTGAAGCTATAGTTGGCAAAAATTGTATCATAGCCACGAACACCTCTTCCCTTTCGATAGCTTCTTTATCATCCGCCCTGAAAACTACCGGACGATTTCTTGGAATCCACTTTTTCAATCCCGCCCCGTTAATGAAGCTGGTGGAAATCATCCCCGGAATCTCAACAGATCCTGAAACTGTAAAACAGGCACGGAGCCTTATTGACTCCTGGAATAAAATAACCGTTTTAGCTAAAGATACTCCTGGGTTTATTGTAAATCGTGTTGCCCGCCCTTTTTATGGTGAAGCGCTGCGTATTTATGAAGAAGGTATTGCCGATCACACAACCATCGACTGGGCCATGAAAGAGCTCGGCGGATTTAAAATGGGCCCGTTTGAATTGATGGATCTCATCGGCCACGATGTTAATTATGCGGTTACCGAATCGGTATTTGAGGCATTTTACTTCGATCCGCGATTCAAACCATCTTTCGCTCAGAAACGGCTGATTGAGGCCGGGCGGCTGGGTAAAAAGTCAGGTATCGGTTTTTATGATTACCGTGAAGGAGCAGAAAATACTGATCCTGAAAAAAATGACACCCTTGGCGCCGTAATACTGAATCGCATTTTGGTAATGCTAATTAATGAAGCAGCAGACGCGGTGTTTATGAATGTAGCAACTGTTGAAGATGTAGACCTGGCTATGCTGCACGGCGTGAATTATCCCAAAGGCTTGCTGCAATGGGCGGATGAGTTGGGCCTTGATTGGGTTCTTTCGCAGCTTGAAAATTTGCAGAACCATTATGGCGAGGATCGTTACAGGCCAAATCCGCTACTTAAACAAAAAGTAAAAGACGGAAAAAATTTTCATGAAAAATGATGAACGGGCAAGTAAAATTGTGTCTCAGATGCTCGAAAACGATCCCTTCAGCCGCTGGCTGGACATTGAGGTTCTGGAAGTTAGGGAAGGATTCTGCAAAGCAGGCATGACAGTCAGAGATGAAATGCTGAATGGCTTCGGTGTTACTCATGGCGGAATTTTGTTCTCACTGGCAGATAGTGCACTGGCATTTGCATCGGCCACTTATGGAAAAATTTCCTTTGGAATTGATCATTCTATATCGTTTACCAAAAAAACCGGAAACGGAGATTATCTTACAGCAGAAGCATCCTGCATCTATCAAGGAAACCAGACCGGAGTGGTTCAGGTAATCATCAATAACCAGAAAAACCAAACTGTTGCTGTTTTGAAAGGAACCATTTTCAGGACGGAAAAAGAGATAATTGCATAGATGAGAGTGAAATCATGTAACTTGTTAGTATGGAATGAATGTTGAATTGAAAACTTTTCATGCCAAAATTCGTAAAGCTTGTAAATAATTATCATACAATATTCGATGGCTCTCAAAAACGAAACGAAATCTACCTACAGTACCAAAGCTTTTTACGAAGAGTATGTCTCCGGCATGAATTCCCGGCAGCTTGGAAAGGAGTTTCAAACCGATTCGGAACGAATTAAGAAGCTCTATTTTGATGCAGTTAAAGAACTGAACCCCAACACACCTACCGATCAAATACCAGTATTTCAGCGATTTTTAAGCCTTTTGTCTGCACTCACGAGAAGGCTAAATCCCGTCAGAAGGCTGATTTTCGGAATATCATTAGTCAGCTTTATAATTCACTATCTGTTTGTTTTCATTGGATTATCTGGGCATTTAATTCATCCGGTTTTACTGCCAATAGCCTTTACTGGTATTCTTTTAATACTTCTGGTTGAACTTCTTGAAAAATCTGATGCACAGAAAGAACTCGATTTTGCCCGGGAAATTCAGTTAAGTCTTCTGCCGCCATCCAGTATTCATACCCTTCAGCTTGAAATCCACTCTTTTGCCGCAACAGCTCATGAAGTGGGTGGTGATTATGTGGATATGATAGACACAAACAAAGGCACTTATATCATAATTGCAGATGTTTCAGGCAAGGGAATGAGTGCAGCTCTCTATATGGTGCGGCTGCAGGCTCAATTTCATTTATTGATTAAAAAGCTGGAGCCGAGCCCCAAGGAACTATTTTTAGAATTAAACAACTATGTAAAATCAAGCAAACGGGACAAAACTTTTGTAACAGCCTGTTTGGCCTTCTTTCCACATGGAGAAAATTATTTTCAGTTTGCAAGGGCAGGCCACAACATCCCGATTGTGTACAACAAAAAACATGATTCTACTTTCAAGCTGAATACGGAAGGTTTTGCACTTGGCATGACCCCAACAAAAACGCTGAAAAAGCAGCTCGAGGAAAAGAAATATCAGTTTGAACCGGGAGACAGCCTCCTGCTTTACACCGATGGTTTGATTGAAGCAAGAAACGAACAAAACGAAGAATATGGTGAAGACAGGCTTGACGGAATCTTGTCCATCTACGGTTCTTTACACGCCAAAACCATCACACAGAAAATTCAATCCTCCATAGAGCAGTTCATCGGTGGAGAAAAGCCCCTGGACGATATTACCTTCACCACTATTCATAAAGTAGATCCGCCAAAACAGCTTAGCGAGTAAGTTCTCGGGCTTGTTCCACTATGGCTTCAACGGTAATTCCAAGATGGCTGTAAATCTCTTTATACGGAGCTGATTCACCAAAGCGGTCCAGCCCGATTATTTTGCCTACACTCCCAACCCAACGATGCCAGCCAAATGTTGCACCAGCTTCAACTGCTATTCTTTTATTCTGATTTGGCGGTAGTACTGAACTTTTATAGTCATCGGACTGACGCTCAAATATTTCCAGGGACGGAGCACTCACAACCCTAACAGACAGGCCTTCTTGTTCTAAAATTTCAGCGGCTTCAATTGCAAGCTGAACTTCAGAACCGGTTGCAATTAAAATAATATCTGGTTCCTTTCCGGATTCCTTTTTGAGAACATAAGCCCCATTTCGGGCAAGTTCTGCATCCGCATATTTTTTTCTGTCAAATACAGGAAGTGCCTGCCTGGTTAAAACAAGCAGTGACGGCCCTTCATTGTTTTCCAGAGCAACCCGCCAGCATTGTGATGTTTCGTTGGCATCGGCCGGTCGCAGCACAACCAGGTTCGGCATGGCGCGCAACGCTGCAAGGTGTTCAACAGGCTGATGTGTGGGGCCGTCTTCCCCAAGGCCGATACTGTCGTGTGTAAAAACAAATATGGACGGAATTTTTGAGAGTGCAGCAATTCTAATAGCAGGACGGTTATAATCAGAAAATACAAGGAATGTGCCGCCATATGGGATTATTCCTCCGTGGAGAGCTAATCCATTCAGTGCTGCTCCCATGGCATGCTCCCGCACACCATAATGAATATATCGGCCCGATCTGTTTTTGGCATCAAAAATGTCCACCCCGTCCATGTCTGTATTGTTGCTTCCGGTGAGATCTGCCGAGCCTCCAACAAGATTAAAAAAGTGCTTTGCGAGATGATTTAATACCTCACCCGAAGATTTTCGGGTAGCCATTCCTTTAGGGTCCGCCTCAAAAACCGGCAGTATTTCATCCCAGTTATCCGGCAAACTTCTGTTAACAAACTTTTTGAATTTGGCACCATCTGATGGATATGCTTTTTCATAATCTTCAAGCTGGTTTTTCCAGGCATTTTCCAGCTCTTCACCCTTCTTTACAGCTTTTCTCATCTCCTCTTTCACATCATCCGCAATAAAAAATTTCTTATCCGGGTCTACACCGAGATTTCTTTTTGTAAGCTCAATTTCCTCTTCTCCAAGCGGAGCACCGTGTGAATCTGCCGTTCCTTCCTTGTTCGGGCTTCCGTAACCGATTCTTGTTTTACATTCAATTAGTGAAGGTGTATCGGTAGTTTGGGCATGCCGGATGGCCTGTTCTATCTCATCGTGATTATGGCCGTCTATCACCTGCACATCCCATCCATATGATTCAAATCGCTTTTTTGATTCATCCGAAAAAGCCAGGTCTGTTGAGCCGTCAATCGTAATTTTATTTGAATCGTACAGGTAAATCAGCTTATTTAATTTTAAATGACCGGCAAGTGATGCGGCTTCGTGAGAAATTCCCTCCATCAAATCACCATCACTCACAATTGCATACGTGTAGTGGTCAACAATCGGGTAATCATCCTTGTTAAATACAGAAGCAAGATGTGCTTCGGCAATTGCCATTCCAACCCCGGTGCCAAAACCCTGACCAAGGGGGCCGGTAGTGGTTTCTACGCCAGGTGTAAGGCCATATTCCGGGTGGCCCGGTGTGATGCTGCCGAGCTGTCTGAAATTTTTGATCTCCTCAAGTGACAGATCATACCCGGTTAAATGCAGAAGCGAATAAAGAAGCATCGATCCGTGGCCGGCGGATAGTATAAATCTGTCCCGATCAATCCAATGGGGATTTCGGGGATTATGTTTCAGAAATTTTGTCCACAATACAAATGCGGTATCTGCCATCCCCATCGGCATTCCCGGATGGCCGGAATTTGCGGCCTGGACGGCATCCATTGAAAGAGTTCGTATGGTATTTACACAACGTTGCGATAGATCGGTCTGCTCCTTTTTATTCATATGCAGGTTCAACGATTTTTATTAGGTTAATTAGATTAGAAAAAGATAGCCAACTTCATTGCAAGGCAAAAGTACAGGCAAAAAAAAAAGCCGTGCAAACTGCACGGCTTTTAGAAAAAACTAACTGATTGTTACCGGCCTGTTGGTGAGTGTCCCTCACACTTCAGTTCGAATTGCAATTCGTGGTTTGCCGGTTCTGTGAAATCACCGTATCGGGCATTTTCAAAAGCGCTGCATGCGGCTTCTACTTCGCCCTGGCCCTTCAGAGATGTTCCAAGTTCGAAGTAAATCTTTGCTTTGTCTGCAACACCGCCGGTATGCAGATCGAGAGCACGCCTTGCATGGGTTTCAGAATTACTCCAGTCGCCTCTTTCATTATAAACTTCTGCAAGCCTGAAATGGGCTTCGTATGAATTAGGATCATAGTTCTCAACTTTCTCCAGAAGTTCAATAGCCCTGCTAAAACGCCTTTCTTCCGCAACCGTTACTGCTCTGTAGATAAGTTCATCGCGCGCACCGTTTCTTGCATTTTCGAGTGTACGATCATCACCAACTTCTTGTGCTATCTCAATGGCTCTGTCATACCACTGCATAAACTCTTCAACATCTTCAGGCGTCAATCGTTTTTGAACAATACCCTTCTGATAGTAAGCTGTAGCATAGTTTGGATTCAGTTCAATTGCAGTACTGAGATCTTCCATTGCACTTTCAAGATTATCTTCTCTGAAGTGCTGTACTGAACGGAGGTAATAAAGCTGAGGTATCGCAGCCGTTGCTTGTTGTGCTACCTGAGTATCATTAAATTCTTCGGCGGCATCCCTGGAGAGTTTAAAATACTCAATAGCATTATCTACGGACGACATAGTACGCTCACTTTGAAATTGCCTGAAAGCATTGGATGCTCTGCTTGCATATACTCTGGGCAGGCGCTCTTCAACTAATTCAATAATATCATCCAGGTCGTTATCACGGGAAACTTCGAGTGCTTCACGATACATATCAATTGCATCCTGGAATTCATTATTCCCTGCCAGTTCCTGCGCAGAGTTATATAACTGAATGGCTTCTGCCCGTGCTTCATCCTGGGCGTTGGAAATCTGAGCCGCTCCGAGGAACATAAACAGAGCTAAACTAAACGATAAAATAATTTTCAGTGATTTCATGTTGATCTAATTGTTTTCGATTCTTTCTGATTTAAACGTAATTAACTTAATGAAATTTTACATACAAAATCATTATGTATTTGCTAATATTTCAAACTAACTTTCCAAATAAAAGTTTCTTAATAGGAAAAATTAGGTTCAAGCTTACGGTTTTTATAAAATTCACAAACATATCTAACTGCTTCTTCATAATCATCCGTCAGAAAAAACATATCCATATCTGACTCACTGATGTATCCCTCTTCCACAAGCCTGTCTCTAAGCCAGCCTGCAAGGCTATTCCAAAATTCTGTACCAACAAGTACAATCGGAATACGCTCAATTTTTTCAGTCTGGATCAATGTCAGTGTTTCAAAAAGTTCATCAAGTGTACCAAAACCGCCGGGAAAAACGATAAAACCCTGAGCATATTTCACAAACATCACTTTTCTAACGAAAAAATACCTAAAATTAATAGTGTATTCCGGAGAAACATATCGATTCACACCCTGTTCTTTTGGCAGTTCAATTCCAAGCCCAACCGATTTCCCGCCATTTTGATAGGCTCCGCGGTTTGCCGCTTCCATAATTCCGGGACCGCCGCCGGTTATCACGCCAAAGCCGTTTTCTGATACACTTGCAGCCGTTTTAACCGCCATTTCGTAATATTTTGACCCAGGTTTTGCACGGGCTGAACCATAAATAGATATACAAGGGCCGATTTTAAGCAACGAGTCGTAACCTTCCACAAATTCACCCATTACTTTAAAAATGCTCCAGAGGTCTCTGTTACTGTCGGAAAATCTGTCTTCCGGTTTGTCTTTTGAAGTAAAATATTTAGGTACTGTCATAATCTTAATTCCTGTATAATGATAATGTTACTCTGATTCCGGGTGAACCTGATGCTAAAATATCCGGCGAAACAGTTGTTCGGGCCGAGAGATCGTCTGAAACATCAAAGCTTCTCATATGCGCAAACACATAGGCATCTAAAATATTCAATCCATATGCTAACCCCATCACAACAAACATAAAATCTCGCTGATTTCGTAAGCTATTCCTGTTCGATTGCAACTGACTGGCGTTCACACCTTCAAGCCGTTCGGGTGTTGGGCCAAATTTTTCATCACTGTCGGGCGCGTTTACTGCATTATAATAGGCTGCCCTGTAATCATTATATTCATCGTGTAAATGTTTGGTATAAATTCCAACACCTGCAAATAAACCGTAAATAATGGGAACTTTCCAAATCTGTCTGTTTTCAATTTGCCCCCAGCCCGGTATCATCATGGATTTGAATAACACAGATCTTGGTGTTGGATATTCACCCTCTTCTGCCGTCTCGTTATTTTCCAACTGCTGCTGATAGTTTTGATACAGCCTGTTCTCCAGTAGCGTAAAATCTTTTTCTATAAAATTGTACTGTGCATATAGAGAATCACAGAAAATTACCGTTGCAAAAAAAAGAATACTAATCCATTTCATCGAAGAATTGTATCAATCGTTCTAAATCGTCATCAGAGTAATACTCAATTCTGATCTCCCCTCCTTTGCCTTTTTGTTTGATGTTTACTTTTGTGCTTAGTTTACTTCTAAGCCTTTTCGATACATCATCAAGAAAGGGATTTGTTTTAACGATCGGGGATTTGGTTCTATTTTGCTCGCTTTTTTTCTCGTACGAGCGAACCAGTTCTTCCGTTTGCCTGACGGAAAGAGATTTGGATGTAATTTTTTTTAAGAGCTTTCGCTGGTCATTCTCGTTTTTCAAATTAATTAACGCCCGTGCATGCCCTCCTGAAATACTTTCATCCCGGAGAGAAGCCTGGATAAAGTCAGGCAATTGCAGCAAACGCAGCGTATTGGTTACCGTAGACCTGTTTTTCCCCACCCTTTCGGCAACTTCACTTTGAGTATACGCGCATTCATCAATCAGCCGCTGATATCCCAATGCAATCTCAAGAGGATTCAGCTCCTCGCGCTGAATATTTTCAATCAGTGCGAAAGCGATAATTTCATCATCGTTTACCTCGCGGATATAAGCCGGTATTTCGGGAATTCCAGCCAGTTTTGTTGCGCGAAGCCTTCTTTCACCACTAACAAGCTCGAACCGTTTTTGTCCCAGATAGCGCACCGTTACAGGCTGAATCAAACCATGACGCTCAATCGAAGCAGAAAGCTGCTCTAACGCTTCTTCATTAAAATCTGAACGGGGTTGATGCGGGTTGGGCCGGATGTGATCAACAGGTATATTCAGAACAACATTAACACGTTCAGAAGGATCAATCGGTATGGCGGTTTTTGTCTTTTCAGGCTCAGTTCCTTTTTTTGAGGATTCATCCTCGTAATCGGGAAAAAAAGCTCCCAAACCACGTCCTAAAACTTTTTTAGACATAAATCCTCACGAATTAGACAATACCGGGCTCGATTTGAATAGTTTCTTATTTCGATGGATAATTTCCCTGGCCAGCGAGAGGTAATTTTTCGACCCCACGCTCGATGCATCGTATAAAATTGCCGGTTTGCCAAAACTGGGAGCTTCAGCCAAACGAATATTTCTGGCAATAATGGTGGAAAATACACGGTCATCAAAATAGCGTTTTACCTCATCGGCAACCTGATTTGACAGCCTTGTGCGAGTATCGTACATCGTTAGGAGCACACCTTCAATTTCCAGATCCTTGTTCAGATGCTGTCTTACAATTTTGATAGTATTAAGCAACTGACCGAGGCCTTCAAGTGCGTAATATTCACACTGCACGGGAATCATCACCGAGTCGGATGCCGTTAATGCATTTATGGTCAGTAAACCCAGAGAAGGCGGACAGTCAATAATTACAAAATCATATTTGTCGCGAATGCTTTCTACAGATTTCAAAAGAATTCTTTCGCGTTCGTTGCGGTCTACCATTTCAATTTCGGCTCCCACAAGATTGATATGTGCCGGAACAAGATCAAGATATGGTAATTCCGTATCTCTGATCGTGTCATTAATATCCACCCCACCCACCATCACTTCATAAACAGAGTTGGTCACAGTTTTGGGCTCTATCCCCAAACCGCTGGTTGTGTTGCTTTGCGGATCGATATCAATAACAAGAGTCGGGTGCTCGATTACAGCGAGACTTGCCGCCAAATTAATTGCTGATGTCGTTTTTCCGACACCGCCTTTTTGATTAGCAATGGATATTATTTTTCCCATTTTTACTTCTCAGGAGTTATTGTTTAAAACTATTCGGCAATATAACCCTCACCAAATACCTAACCAAAATTAGTTATTCACAATGTAATGGTGGATAACTCTTTTGAAGAGTTTTTTAACTCTCTCAAAGATTGTGAAATTCCATTTACTCAAACTTCGGAAAGTTATTACCGATTGCCTGTTAAGTGCAGGTTTCTTGGAAGAGACCTTGATTCGGCAGGGTCAGTTACAGGGGTCAGTTTTTGGAAACTTTTTCTGAATATCGAATCTGTAGCCGCATTTTCTGATGCGTGCAGCCTGTCCTGAAAATGTATTACTTCATTATTATCTACCCAGGGAGAAACTTTTCCACTTCTGTTGATACTTGTAGAAGTGCTTGTGGGATTATCGAAAAGGATGGGTGTATTTATGGAGGCACCTTCAGTCTCTCCAGGTGAGTTGTTATCCGAACTTTCGAGCAGTAAAATTCCGGATGTCATGCCAATCAGAATCAGAGCCGCTGTTGCATAAAGTGTTGTACGCCAGTAGGAGTGTTTTGCGGTTCCGTTTCTTTTATCCGCTATACCGTGGATGGCCTCAATAAGTTCTTGAGGCGGCTCAACTGACTGTATTTTGCCTAATTTTTCTGAGACATTACGAAGTGACTCTACTTCTATAAGCAGGTCATTATCTTTATTCAGATCCCTCTCAAATTCAAGTTTTTCCGAGGGATCCATTTCGTTGTACAAATAGGCAATACTGCGAATATCTTTTTTATTCATAAATTATTCGATTCCTTCTCATGTTCTTCATCGAACATTTTACGAAGATTAATCAAAGCATATCTCATTCGCCCGAGCGCTGTATTGATAGAAACATCAGTAAGTTCTGCAATTTCTTTAAATGGCATCTCGTAATAATGCCGCAACATCACCACAGTACGCTGCTCTTCCGGCAGTTTTGAAATATGTTTCAACAAACTCGATGTTGATTCGTCAAGCTCCATTTTATCATGCTGCCCGATGGAATCTTCATCCGGCAATCTTTCGTAAAAGTCGGTTTTTGATTCTTCATCATACGAGCTTGTAACGTCTACAAATCGTTTTTGTTTTCTGATGTGATCAATAGTTGCATTATGAGCAATTCGCATAACCCAAGCAATCCATTTACCCTGTTCATTGTAGGTGTCATCCATTTTTGTGATCACCTTGGTGAAGGTTTCCTGGAAGATATCATTGGCAACTTCACGATTCTGAATCATGCTGAAGATATACGAATACACCTTCGCCTGATGACGATTCATCAATTCACGGAATGCGAGTTGATCGTCTTTCTTCCTGAACAAGTGCACAAGCTCTTTGTCTTGCATCTGCTCGTAATTCTTCGGTATGTTGTCTGAGTTATTGAGTCTCATAGTTTTCAATTATATGTATGCGTTCTCTAATTTCAAAACATTTTTTACCAGAATAACATTTCAAGAAACCAGTAACGCTTTTATGAATAAAGTGTGCATATCCTGTGCCAAACTGAGATATCTGACGATATTTCAGTCCTGCAACCTGTTCTATCTTACGAAATGTAATACAAACAGTTTACAACTATCTATAACATTTTAATGTTATAATTCTAAACAGATTGATTTTGAAAATAGGTGAAAACCGCCTCTCCTGTTTTTTTACCCAATTGTTCCTGAAGTGTTTCCAGGCTGCTCTCTTTAATTTTCTTTACCGAACCAAAATGTTTGATCAGCTCCTGTGATTTTTTCTCCCCGATACCGGGAATATCTGTCAGTTCTGTTTTCAGGGTTCGTTCTGAACGCCTTTTTTTGTGATAGTTAATCGCAAATCTGTGAGCTTCATCTCTTGCCTTTTGCAGAAGTTTCAGTGCAGAAGAGGTTTTTGGAATCATAACCGGATCTGATTTGCCGGGTAAAAACAACTCCTCAAGACGCTTTGCAAGTCCGGCTACATCACATTCTTGCTCAAAATCAATTTCATGGAGAGCTTCAAGAGCTGCATTCAATTGCCCTTTGCCACCATCCACCAAAATCAGATCGGGTGGCTGCAAATTTTCTTTTTTAATTCTTGAATATCTTCGTTTGATGATTTCCTTCATCGAAGCAAAATCGTCCGGGCCTTCCACTGTTTTGATTTTGAATCGTTTATACTCGCTTTTTCTGGGTTTTGCATCCACAAAACAGACCATCGAGGCTGTTGGGTCTGTTCCCATCATATTCGAGTTGTCAAAGCATTCAATTCGTCTTGGAAGGCGAGTCAGGGAAAGGTATTCTTTTAGATCTTTCACGGATTTTGGTATGCGGTCCCGTTCTGCTTTTTGGACCTCCAATTTTCTTTCACCGAGTTTAATTTTGGCGTTTGCAACCGCCATATCCACAAGCTGCCGCTTCTCCCCGATCTTCGGCACGTGTATCGGTACTTTTTTCCCATGTTGTTCCCACAAATATTCAGCGAGCGGCCCGGAGTCTTCCATGGCATCGCTCAAATAAACTTCCTCCGGTGTTGTGCCCGATCCAATTTTATACGATCCGGTGTAGTAATCTTCTACAAAAGACTGCATCAGCTTCTCTTCCTTCAGCCCCTCAATGTTGCGTAAAAAGCGATGAAATTTACCAATCAATTTCCCCTCTCGAATTTTAAACATCACCCCGCAGGCTTCGTTCAGTTCTCGGTCGGCTGCAATTGCAAACAGGTCGCGATCTTTCTTTTTGCTGTCTACAATTTTCATTTTTTGATTGTATTTCTGCAGCGAAAAGAGGCTGTCCCGAAGTTTTGCCGCCTGCTCAAATTCCATCGCCTGGGAAGCAATTTCCATCTCCTCTTTAACCTCACGCATCAACCCTTCGGTTTTTCCGGACAGAAGGCGTTCCACTTTGGCAACCGCTTCCTGGTAAATTTCCGTATCCCAGTCGCCCGAGCAGTTTTGCAGGTAATCATCAAAACAGGAATGCCACTTTGGCACCCCGCGGGATTTATCAATCATTTTAGGTGATACCGCACACGTACACAAATCAAAAGTTTTTCGAATGGTTTCCAGCATTCTGCGCATGTGACCCACATGATCGTACGGGCCAAAATATTTACTGCCGTCGTTTATAACCGTTCGGGTTGGATACACTCTGGGTTTTTCATCGCTGGTGATGCAAATGTAGGGATACGATTTATCATCCCGGTACATAATGTTATATCTCGGGTGATACTGCTTAATCAGGTTGTTTTCCAGAATTAAAGCCTCAGCTTCTGAGTCGGTGACAAACACTTCCACATCCGCAATTTTTTTTATCATCACGCGAATTCGTCCATCGTGATTTCTTGAATCCTGAAAATAGGACCTCACCCGGTTTCGCAGCCGCTTAGCTTTGCCCACATACAGATGGCCGCCCCGCTGATCTTTGAACAGATATACTCCCGGGCTCTGGGGCAGATGATCCACTTTTTCTTCTAATGAAATGGACATAATAATGCGTTAAGTTTGACGGATAAAACCAATAAACTGAAGTGAAATTTTTCTATCATCAGATAAATGCAGAAGAAATATGAAAACAACCGGCACAAATCCGGATATCGAGATTATTTACGAAGATAACCACCTGCTGGCTGTTAGTAAACCTCGTGGATTACTCTCTCAGGAAGATTATTCCGGCAAACCCGACCTGCTCAATCTTTGTAAAGAGTATTTAATACGCGAATACAACAAACCGGGAGATGCATTTTTGGGCCTTTTGCACAGGCTGGACAAACCGGTCAGCGGTGTGATGCTATTTGCAAAAACATCCAAAGCCGCTGCAAGAATCAGTGAGCAAATACGACAACGGACCGTTAAAAAAATCTATCTTGCCATTGTTGAAGGTTCTGCACCAAAAAACGGAATGTTAACGCACTATCTGAAAAAGCAGAAAAATACCAATTTCACCGAAGTTGTAAGCCCTCAAACAAAAGGGGCAAAACGTGCTGAACTTATGTACGACCGGCTTGAAAAAAATGGTGATTTTTCGCTGCTAAGAATTACGCTTATTACCGGGCGCCCCCATCAGATTCGGGTGCAACTTGCCAAAGAGGGACTGCCAATTTTTGGTGACAGAAAGTACGGTTCAGGAAAAAATAAACATATTGCCCTGCATGCCGGCGCGCTGATTGTAAAACATCCCGTTCTCAAAAAAGAGGTAATTTTAACCTCAAAACCACCATCAGTATTTCCATGGACTCTTTTTGACTATTCTAAAATACGATAAACAGATTTCAGACAATTAATTACGACTTTCGCCCTAATTCATTTATTTTTTTCATCTTTTGAATGGATCATGAAGGCAAATTGTTAATCATATAAGTTATCACTATCGTCTACTGTAAGAGAAAACCATCAGGATATTTTTTGATAATTATTCTAACGGCTTATGAACTCACTAAATCGAAATCAGGCTTTGTCTTTGCTTCATGCAGTTGTGGATAATGAAACAACTGAACGCGAAAAGAAAGCATTTTTTGAGTTTATTGAAAACCATCCCGATGTCAAGAGAGAATATGAAGAAACCCGGCATCTGAAGTATCTTCTATCTGAAAAATTGCAAAGAAAGAAAGCGCCGGAACATCTGCGACTGCAAATACTCCAAAAGATTGAAAAAATAGAAATAAATGAGCTCAGGCCACCTTCTGAGGAGCCTGATTTCGTTCAAAAAAATTTCAGTCCCGCCAAAACTTTTTTCCCATATCTCAATCCAGCACTCCGGTACGCCTCAGCTGCGGCAGTTGTTCTGATTATCACTGTTTTCACCTTTCAACTGCTTGATCGTATTATACAGACACAATCCGGTGCAGGTGAGGGAATTATCGAAAATCTGGCAACACAGCATTTTATCTCCTCAGATGGCCAATTTATTGAGCCTCTATATGAAACCGATTCAACTCTCGATGCCGAAAACTATCTAACCAACCATTATGACATGGAAATCTCGGTGCCAGGAATAAATGGCGCCCAATTTGCAGGTATCGCGATTGTTGATTTTCTTGACGGTTTTGAAACACCAATGCTCGAATATACTCAAAATGATCTGGGCGAAACCATTTACCTTTTTATCTTTGACGTGGATGAAGTGGATTCAAACAGTCTGCTTGAACGCCACAAAAAGGCCGTTGAAACCTGTATACAGGAACATGATTTTTATGTGGCAGAAATCGACAGTTTTCATTCAGTATCCTGGTTATGGGGCAATACATGGTATACGGCGGTTTCCAATCACAACGGATACGATCTTGCCTCGCTGATAGAACCTCTCAATTATTCTCCTTGATTTTTTCCTGCTCCGGCTCTGCGTCATTATCCATCATGCCCTCAGGTAATGTTTTGGAATTTTTTGCTCCCAGTTCACGAAGCATCTCCGCCTGACGAACCAGATTTCCGGCACCTCCCGAAAGCCGGTTCATCGCCTCATCATAACTTTTTTGGGTTTGCTGAATCCGGCTGCCTATATCTTTCATACTTTCCACAAACAGCACAAACTTATCGTACAGTGCACCGCCGCGGCTGGCAATTTCCATAGCATTTTTATTTTGATACTCCTGCTTCCAGACATTTTCGATGGTGGCAAGTGTTGCCAGCAAAGTTGTGGGACTCACAATGATGATATTTTTATCAAATGCCTCATTGTACAGATCGGGGTCGTTTTGCATGGCCAGGCCAAAAGCCGGTTCTATGGGAATAAACATCAGCACAAAATCAGGGCTTTTGAAACCGTGAATCTGCTCATACGTTTTATTACTCAGACCTTTCACATGGGTTCTGAGTGATTGAATGTGCTGCTTCAAGGCTCGCTGCTGATCAGCCGGATCTTCTGAGGAAGAATATTTCTCGTACGCAGACAATGAAACTTTTGAATCGATGACCAATTTTTTCTCATCGGGCAGATGAATAATTACGTCGGGCTGCAGCCTGCGTCCGTCTTCGGTAGTTGTACTCTCCTGGGTTTCATACTCATGCCCTTTTCTCAGGCCTGATTTTTCCAGGATACGCTGCAGAATAACTTCTCCCCAGTTTCCCTGTTTTTTGCTGTCCCCTTTCAGCGCTTTGGTCAGATTTTTTGCCTCCTCACTCATTTTTTGATTCAGCTCCTGAAGATGCCTCAAATGCTGATCCAGAGCACTTCTACCCTTAATATCTTCTTTGTGTGCCTCTTCAACCCTCTTTTGAAAATCACTGATTTTTTCACCAAGCGGTTTCAGAAGCTGGTCCAGTTTTTCGCGGTTCTGTTCGGTAAACTTTTTCGATTTCTCCTCAAGAATCTCATTAGCAAGATTTTTAAACTCCGTTCTGAATTGTTCCTGAAGTATTTCAAGTTCCTGTTTTTGTTCGGCAAGGCGTTCTTTCAGATGCTTATATTCTGCCGAGAGTGAAGCCAGATCTTTTTCTGCCTGGTTGGCCCGCTGAGTCTCCAAATCCATTTTCTGATCTTTTTCAGTGCTTGATTGTGTCAGAATATCAATCCGTTCTTCGAGGCGTGATTGCCGGGATTTGACCACAAAAAAAGCAACAGCAAATCCGATCAGAAAGAATAAAATGGCTATGATGATTTCCGTTAGTCCCATATTTATATGTTTGATTGAGGATTTACCTGAAAATAATCACTATGGGTGACAAGTTCTGTCACCCCTCCCCTTTTGTGAAAATAATTTAGCATCAGGTATTTAGTTTGGCAAACCGGCCCAACCCGGTTAAAGTCCGTCACAATTTTAAAACGGAATCAATCAGCTAAATACATCTTTTATTTTTGAGAAAAAGCCTTTTTCCCTCTTTTTGGCACTTTCAGGATCAAAATGTTCTTCTCCCCGCAGGGCTTCAATATGTTTTCTTTCCTCTGATGTTAAATCTTTCGGGATATAAACATTAAGTTTGATGTATTGATCGCCTACACCACTGTTATTCAATCCTTTAATTCCACGGCCTTTCATCCGCAGCAATTTTCCGGGTTGAGTTCCCGGTTCAATCCGCACTTTGGCTTTTCCTTTCAGCGTGGGAACTTCCACTTCTGTACCCAGTACGGCATCGGGAATACTGATTAAAAGGTTGTGGTAGATGTCATCTCCATCCCTTGAAAAATGCTTGTGCTCTTTTTCCTCGATGAGAACAATCAGATCGCCCGGCTCACCGCCTCGGATTCCGGCATTCCCCTGCCTTCTCAGTGTGATATAATTCCCGTTCGATACACCGGATGGAATATTTACTTTGATTTTTTCATCGCTTCGGTAGCGGCCTTCACCACCACATTTTGAGCATTTATTTCTGATGATACGCCCTTCGCCCTGGCAATTGTGGCATGGCTGAACATTTACAAACTGCCCGAACATGGTTCTGGAAACCTGCCGAACTTCTCCCATCCCGTTACAATTGGGACAGGTCTCAAAATCTGAATCGGTTTCGGCGCCGGTGCCATTGCAGGAATCGCACTTAATATGTTTTTTGACTTTTAGGGTTTTCTCAACACCTTCGGCAATTTCCTCGAGAGTAAGTTCCACGCGAAGTTTCATGTCTGAGCCGGGACGGCCGGTTCCCCGTCTTCTTCGGCTCCTGGAACGGCCTCCTCCAAATGGATCTCCGCCAAAAATATCACTGCCGAAAATATCACTGAACCGGCTGAAAATGTCTTCGAAATCGGTTGCCCCGCTAAAGCCGCCACCGTTTATGCCGGAATGCCCAAACTGATCGTATCGCTGCCGTTTTTGTGGATCCCGCAGTACATCATAAGCTTCGGATGCCTCTTTAAACTTTCGTTCGGCTTCGGTATTTCCCTTGTTCCGGTCGGGGTGATATTTCATCGCCAGCTTACGGTATGCCTTTTTTAAATCGGCATCATTCGCATTTTTATCTACACCTAAAATTTCGTAGTAGTCGCGTTTAGACATGAATAACGTTTATTTATTCGCTTACAATTACTTTTGCGTGCCGCAGGGTTTTCTCACCTATGGTATATCCGTTTTCGATAACCTGCAATACTGTTCCGCTTTCGATCGAGTCGTCTTCAGGCTTTTGGCTCAGCATGGCATCGTGCAGATCCACATCAAAAGGAACCCCGGTTTCATCAATTCTTTTAACTCCATGCTTGTTTAATACTTCGTCAAACTTTTCTGCCACCATCTTCACACCTTCGAGATACGATGAGTCTGCATCACTGTTTTCAAGAGCCTGTAGTGTTCGAACCAGGTCGTCGTTAACAGGTAAAAATTCTTCGATGGCTGCTTCCCGGGCAGTTTGAAAAATCATTTCCCTTTCGCGCTGCAACCTTTTTCTCATGTTTTCCATTTCAGCAGCTTTTCGCAACTGCTTCTCTTTCACTTGCTGCAGCTCTTCTTCAAGCTCGCTAATTCGCTTTTGTTGATCTTCGATTAGCTGATCGAGATCGTCTTGCCCTGTCTGCTCTTCTTCAATTGCTTCTTCACCGTCGGCCGGTTCGGTGCCTTCCTCACCATTGCCTTCAATCGTTTCATTCAGCTCTTCTTCTTTTTCTTTTGCCTGTTTTTTTTCTTTCACACTCATTACAAATTCACATACTTCTTTTTTAATCAATTCATTGATAGAAACAATGAAGTTGATCCATTATTATTTTGGTTTCAATTTTTTTTAATTGAGCAAATAACATGCCACAAGTTCATGTTATTCACAAAGGTGACAATGTTACGCCAAATTATTGCTCATCCTCACAGAAAAACTCAATCAGGTTGCCGTCCGGGTCGGAGGCAAATACAAATCTGCCTTTTTTTCGGTTGGCCGGCCCGCTCAAAATAGTCACTTCATTTTCCCTGAGATAGGCAGCCATTTCATCTACCTGCTCCAGGCTTTCGAGGTAAAACCCGATATGGTCGACCCGAAAATCCCGGGAGTTGGGATCGTAGCTGGTTTCCGCTTCAACAATCACCAGGGTATCTTCTTCCCCGATTTTGTACACTGCCATGCTCTGGCCCATTTTTCTTACCAACTCGAACCCGAGTATTTTTCCATAAAATTCTTCCGAACGTTCAATCCGGTTCACCCGAATGGTGATATGATTAATTCCTGATGGTTTAAAATCCATTGATTAAATAAATTATTTATCTGTTTTTATGATTAAGCTACAAAACATGATGGGAATCAAATCCCCTCGTGTAAACGCTGCCGTTCTCAAACTTTACAAAATACGATGTTTTTTGATCAATTTTGATCCTTTTTAAGATGAATGAAATTTTGTCCTGCAGGATCTGAATTAACTGAGAAATTAGCTGTTCAGTCAAACGTAAAACTGAAAAATCGAAAACTGGATTTTTTGACCTCATCTTATCGTCGTAATTTAACAGGCCAAATGCAGCAGAATGCACCATACACAGACACTGTAAAATCAGACCTAACGCACATTCAATTTTGTCGACACTCTACATCATAGCCACTCCTATCGGAAATCTTGCGGATATCACTTTTCGTGCTGTAGAAACATTGAAAAAGTGCGACATTATAGCCTGCGAAGATACCCGAACCTCTTCGGTTTTGCTGAACCATTTTCAGATCGAAAAACCAACATTTTCGTTCCATCAGCACAATGAACACAAAAAAGTGGAGCATCTGTTGAACCTGCTTGATGGCGGACAAAATGTGGGTATTATCAGTGATGCCGGCACACCTGGTATTTCCGATCCCGGTTTTTTGGCGGTTCGTGCAGCTCATCAGAACGGCCACACTGTTATTCCCGTTCCGGGCCCTGATGCCGCAACAACGGCTGTGGTAGCCAGCGGACTGCCTTGCGACCGGTTTGTTTTTGAGGGTTTTCTGCCTCCGAAAAAAGGACGCGAAACCAGAATCCGCCAAATTGCCGATTCAGAGCTCACCTCGGTTGTTTATGAAAGCCCTCATAAAATTCTGCGTTTTCTGGAAAAATTACACCAATTTTGCGGAGATGATCGTTGGGTATGCATTGCCCGCGAGCTGACCAAAAAGTTTGAAGAAATTGATCGTGCAAAACTTTCAGACATTCTGGAAAGATGGAAACCCCGGGGAACGATCAAAGGGGAAATTGTCGTAGTGATTGCGGGCAAAAATTATGATGAATAACCAAAAAATATATGCGATATTTTCAGTCCAGAAAAATCCGGTTTTGAAAAGTGAATCTGATAATCACACCATCACATTAGATCAAAATATCGTCTGCATGAAAACATTTCGGTTTTGGGATCATCCCTGGGCAATGGCACTCACAGCACCCATTCTGCTGGCACTATCTTTTCCGCCTTTTGATGCCTCTATACTTCAGATCCCGGCTTTTGTGCTGCTCTTCAGAATTAGCATGATTTCTGAAACCAAACGGGAGGTGATTTTGTACGCTTATCCCGCATTTGTGCTCTGGAACCTGTTTTCTACCTATTGGCTGATGATGGCCACTGTAGCGGGAGGAGTTGCGGCCATTCTTGCAAATGCTGCAATTATGCTGGTGCCGCTGCTGTTAATCCGTTCCCTGTTCCGAACCGGGATAAATCCGATTCTGGCTTCTGTATTTGCCGCTTCGATATGGGTTAGCTACGAATTTCTCCATCATAACTGGGATCTCTCCTGGCCATGGCTGACACTGGGCAACGGTTGGTCGAACCTAACAGGGGCTGTCCAGTATATTTCATTTACCGGGGTTTTTGGGATTTCATTCTGGGTTGTATTCAGCGCTGCCCTTTTTTACAACTATCTCATCAAACCATCAAAACAGGTATTGACAGCCGGTGTTCTTGCTTTTTTTCTATTTCCGGTACTGTCTGTTGTTTCGATGACGACAATGCCCGATAAGCAGGGTGAACCTGTAGAGGTGGTGATTATCCAGCCCAACTCCGATTCCTACCAGCGATTTGGCGGCCTGTCCTCCCTGGATGCACTTCTCGACAAACTGCTTCAGATGTCTGATGAGGCCCGAACCGAACAAACCGATATCATCATCTGGCCGGAAAATGCGGTTGACTCTTCCCTCCCGCTGGATAACGTATATTTCAACCGGATCAGAGATTCCGTGAATGTTTGGAACACAAATTTGCTGACAGGAACGGGCTTTGTTGAATTTTACCCCGAAGACGATTCCCCTGAAGTTGTGCGTGAAACTCAGACCGGCAGATTTTACAATGTGTATAATGCCGCGCTCTTTTTTCAGCCAGGAAAAGAAACTGAAATTTACCGTAAAGGGCGCCTCGTGCCGGTTGTTGAACGGTTTCCGTTTGTAGAGTTTTTCCAGAGAATTGACCGTTTTGGCTGGTTTGATTGGGGCAGTTTCGCGGGATACGGACTCGGAACCACTGCGGATATTTTTCATGTCAATAATCCTAAAACCCCGGCTTTAATCTGTTACGATTCGGTTTTTTCCGGCTGGGTAAACGAATTTGTAAATGAGGGTGCCAATTTTCTCACAATTATCACCAACGACGGCTGGTGGGGCGATTCGCATGGACACATCCAGCATTTTGCTTTTGCGAGGCTGCGCGCAATAGAGCACCGTATGTGGATTGCCCGTTCTGCAAACAACGGAATTTCAGGAATCATCTCTCCTGATGGTAAAGTTCAGGTCGAAACAGAATACTGGACCGAGGATGCATTCGATTTCACTATTTACACAAACGAACAATCTACCTTTTACAGCCGTCACGGAAACTGGCCCGGTTATCTTAGTGTACTTTTGGCCATCATAGGAATATTCATGATGTACTTCCCTAAAAAATCTAAAAAAGATAACCCAAAGTTGGCTCAAGAATTCTGCTGAAAGAATTTTTTTTAAGTTGATAAATTTTCCTGATACTACGTACTCATAAAATATTGCTCAATATTTGTGTTTCTCCTTCTAACAGTTCTAAAACCGATCTAATGAAAACAACAACTTTTGTTCTTGCCCTGACTGCGTTCATTATAACAAGCTGCTCCAATACTGAAAACAACCAAAACATTAATACCGAGCCCGCTTATGTTCAGTTTTTTGAGGCTCTGTCCGAAGAGTGCGAAAATGCCTATTCAGGGCAATTGATGATTCAGCCTGAAACGGTAAACATGTTTACCGGCACTGAAGAGATGGTGATGCATTTTATGGAATGCAGTAAAAATGAACTGAAAATTCCATTCCACATCGAAGACGAAGCCGATGAGAGCTGGGACAGGTCACGCACATGGATTCTGACCCTGCACGAAGATGGCCTTGAACTGCGCCACGATCACCGAAATCCTGATGGCACGGATGAAGAAGTAACCATGTATGGCGGCTACTCCGTTGATGAAGGGACAAAAAACGTTCAGCGATTTCAGTCCGAACCGCGCACCGAAGAAGCCGGCGGGGAATTTCGCGGCTGGAGAATTGAATATATGCCGGGTGAACGATATACCTACGGCACCATCTGGGAAGAAGAATGGAATATTATGGTTGAGTTCGATTTATCCGAACCAGTGGAAGTTCCCCCCGTACCATGGGGACATGAATAAAATCCGGTACATCAACTAAAAATTGATTGTAAACAGTAGAAATCTACTTTCAGTGCATTCAGGCCTCAAGCCTTTTTTCAATTTTTGGTTGCATCATTAAGTCTTCTCAAAAGTGATTTATTGCTGAACTTCAAGGTTCAAAATTCTTTCTTTTCATCAGCCTGTCGACAATAAATATTAGAATATGCTAACTATTAATATTGATGCATATCAATGGTATACAAATCAATAGCTAATGGGCTTTAAAAAATTAAAAATAAT
>SLPZ01000040.1 GCA_007131725.1 Balneolaceae bacterium | reverse complement strand
TCCTCACCTTTACTATCCTCTTTTTCTTTTTATCTGCGTGTTTCGTATTTCGATAATAAATCTCCGTATTCAGTATGTCGCCATTAAATAAATCACTTGTTAGTGTCGTCAATTCAATTTAGTGCCTTGATAATAAATACTGATATATTTTGATCATCAATAAACTTACCTCACCAAACCGTTTGTTTACAGTCTTAGAGTTAATTACTTTTTTAGAATAGACAAGACTTTCAATGGGATGTATGTCCGTTTAAAAATTCAAAAATTTTACCAAAATAATTCGAAGAGGTTCTTCCTGATAAAAACTGATGTGAACAGCCGGCTATTGAAAGTTCTGCAACAGCAAACACCAACCATTTCCAATTATGAAAGACAAAAAGAATACTTTTACAAATAATATATCAAGGCGTGATTTTATGAAAACCACCTCACTGACTGCCGGAGGGCTCTTACTCAGCACATTGCCAATCGGGGCCAGTGCTTATGCAGCAGGCAACGAAACACTGAAAGTAGCCCTGATAGGGTGCGGAAGCCGGGGAACCGGTGCGGCCGTGCAGGCACTAAGTGCCGATCCGGGAGCCAAACTGGTTGCCATGGCCGACATCCTCGAAGACCGTATGAAGGAGAGCTACGACGGATTAAGTCAGCGGTTCGGCGATACCGATCAGTTAGACGTACCCGAAGAACGCCGGTTTATCGGGTTTGACAGTTATAAAGAGGCTATCCCCCTGGCCGATGTGGTTCTCTTGACAACCCCAACATTCTTCCGTCCGCTGCACTTCGAAGAAGCCGTAAACCAGGGCAAGCATGTATTTATGGAAAAACCGGTAGCCGTAGATCCGGCCGGTGTCCGCCGGGTGATGGAAGCGGCAAAAATGGTGAAAGAGAAGAATCTGAATGTTGTGGTGGGCCTTCAGCGGCGCTACGCGAAAAACTATCGCGAACTGTACAGCCGTGTGAAGGACGGGGCCATCGGAGAGATCATCTCCGGGCAGGTGTACTGGAATCAGGGCCCGTTCTTTATCCGGGAGCGACAGCCGGAGTGGTCGGAACTGGAACATCAGATCAGAAACCATTTCCATTTTATCTGGCAGGCGGGAGACCAGGTGCTCGACCAGATGATTCACAACATCGACGTAGCCAACTGGTTCCTGGGTGAATATCCGATTACTGCACAGGGCATGGGCGGAAGAGAAGTACGCACCGGTAAAGAGTATGGGCAGATTTTCGATCACAATTTTGTGGAATTCACCTATCCCAGCGGTGCGGTAATTGCAGCCCAGTGCAGGCAGATACCGGGATGCTACAACCGCGTAGCCGAAGATTTTAACGGCACCGAGGGATTTGTCTCCACCGGCAGCCCCGATCCGTTCTCTATCAAAAACCGGAGAAAAAATATCACCTGGCGGTATGAGTCGCACGATGACCCGAGCCCGTATCAAATCGAGCACGACGAGTTGTTTGCGGCAATCCGAAGCGGAAACAGAATTGACGACACTGAAAGCGCCTCAAAGTCAACCATGGCCAGTGTGATGGGTTTTATGGCAACGTACTCAGGGCAATTCCTGGAGTGGGATGAGGCACTGAAATCTGACAAGCGGATGTACCCACACCACGATCTGCTGCCTGAAGATGTGGACTGGAACACTCCCGCACCGGTTCAGCCGTTTGAGGATGGATATTACCCGATTCCGGTACCCGGCCAGACCGAAGTTTTATAAATAAATACAAGAACCTGAAACTGTCCAGAAAGGACGCTTAACAAGATATAATAACTACTAAACCGTCATGCCGGACACTGATCCGGCATCTCCTGCTTTTATCAAAGAAAGGAGATCCCGTATCAGGTACGGGATGACGCCCCTTTTTGGACAGCCTCAGAGTTCAATAGCTGAATAGCGACTTTGCCAGGAGCTAACGCGCTCTGACAGGTCGCAAAAATATTTTCATATTATGACAAATTCTCCATTCAACATTATGGCAAAACCCATCGGGGCCATTTGTAACCTCGATTGTGAATACTGTTACTACCTCGAAAAAGAGGATCTCTATCCTGGAACAGAATCGTTCAAAATGACGGATGAGGTTCTCGACTCCTACATCCGGCAGTATATTTACGCCCAACCGATCAATGCCGCTGAAGTAAATTTTGCGTGGCAGGGCGGTGAACCGACACTGCTGGGAATCAGCTTTTTCAGAAAGGCATTTAAACTGCAGCAAAAGTATGCCCGGCCGGGTATGAACATAACCAACTCATTTCAAACCAACGGAACCCGGCTGAATGATGACTGGGCACAGTTTTTTTACGACCACGATGTTCTCGTCGGCATTAGCATCGACGGGCCTGAGGATATTCACGATGAATTTCGCCCTGACAAAGGCGGTTACGGTTCGTTTCGCCAGGTGATGAACGGGCTTGAATATTTGCTGAAACACAATGCGCGATTCAACACGCTGACCTGCGTACAATCCACCAACTCATCTCGTCCCGCAAGAGTATATCGTTTTTTGAAACAGATCGGCTCCACACACATGCAATTTATCCCGATTGTTGAGCCTGAAGGAGACGGCGAAGTAAGCTATCGAAGTGTTCATCCGGTGAAATACGGCACTTTTTTGATTGGTGTATTTGATGATTGGCTCAGAAGTAAGGATGTGGGTAAGATTTTCGTTCAGGATTTTGATGTGACTTTGAACCTTGTTTACGGTAATCCATCCCCCCTCTGCATCCATGCCGAAACATGCGGAAATGCGTTGGCTGTGGAGCACAACGGAGACCTGTATAGCTGCGACCATTTTGTTTATCCGGAGTATAAAATTGGCAACATCACTGAGGATCGAATTGAAGAGCTGAGCCAATGCCCGCAGCAGCAACAGTTCGGATTGGATAAAAAGGCCAAACTCCCCCAATACTGCCGTGAATGTGAAGTTTTAAACGTATGCAATGGTGGCTGTCCCAAAGACCGTATCATTCAAACTCCCGATGGTGAGCCCGGTTTGAATTATCTTTGTGAGGGATATAAAAGATTTTATAAACACTCACTGCCTGTCTTCAAAAAGATGGCCCAGTGCATCAGGATGGGCTATCCGGCCAGTGATTATAAACATATCAGGTGAGTTGGAATTGATTCTGTTAATTGGCAAATGTTTTTAGGGCTTGGAGTCCATTGCCGTTCGGCTTCAGCCAACGGCAAAAATGGATAACAAAAAAACGGGGCTTTAGCCCCACTCCCTTTATCTAAGATCGAATGTACTGCCATCCGTTTTTCTCCATAAACTGCTCAACTTCTTCCTTAAAAGAAATACTTCGATGGTGCTCCTCCTGATTGTAAATATATTTCCTGACCTGATCTACATGGCTTTTACTTACACTCACAGCCCAGTAATCATCCTGCCATTCAAACTTTCGTGTCAGCAATCCATTTTTATTGATCCAATATGAGGACTCTCCTTTTATAAGCTGAACTGTTTTACTCATATTCTGTTCTTTCCCAAGCAAGAGCAGACAGTGTGCATGCTCCGAATAACCATTAATACAATCGATCCAAATATCTTTTTCTTTTGCATTCTCTTTGATGTGTTGAAAAACTTCTGATCTGATTTCAGGAGTTTTAAGAAATGGAATTCTTTTTTTCGTTGAAAAAACGACATGCACCCAAATTTGTACCCAGCTCATAATCTCAAGATTTTATTTAACTTTTTATTATTCTAAATCGAAATAAGAATTTTTCCTGAAAAAAAGCAAGTTGATAAGACACAGATTTAGGGCTAAAGCCCACCATAATTTGATTGAACTTCTTTTCCGTTCGGCTTCAGCCAACGGCAATGGATTTTTGATTTCAGGAAAAAATCTGATCACTAAATAGTTAGCCAAACAATCCAAAAAATTACTTCTGGCTTTTTCCAAAAAGCCTTTTTCTTTTACAATACAAAAATGTGTTCTTCTACATATCGGCCTGAATCACAACTTTTCAGATTCCAATTTCAAATTCTCATTGAGGCTTAAACTGACTGAATAGCGAAGTAATGGCACAAGCAACACAGGGACAGGCGCCAAAGGCACAAGCGGACGCTTGCGCAAGTGTGAGTTCATTGCCGTTGGCTTCAGCCAAAGGAAAAGAAGGATTTCCACAATCGGGTAGGAGGCGGCTCGCGCCGCCGTCCCCCCACACCACCTGGCATACTCTCGTACCAAGGCGGTTTCCATTACTTCAGCACTGTCATTCTTGCGTAAAGAGATAGCAGCCCTTGT
>SLPZ01000121.1 GCA_007131725.1 Balneolaceae bacterium | reverse complement strand
ATGCTGCAACGAAAAAATAAAATATGCCCAAAATAAACCAGCAGAAAGAATGCAACTTCACCTCTTATTTGATGATTTCTAAAAAAATCGATTTTTGAGATTCTTTATCTTTATAGCGAGAGATTTTTCAAAAAACTTTCAAATTTTTTGAAATTTGATTCTGCTTACTTCCAAAAAACCTGTTGAAAGTCAATTTTTTTAGTGATCGGTAATTTTAGAATCAATAATTTTTCAGGCAGAAATCATTTATTGATGTACTTTTTCGAAATCCTGAAATTGTCTGCATCCTCTCATCTCTTTTTCTATATGAAATAAATCGAAAGCAACCTTTTACCATTCTTATCTTTTGATGAAGAAATCTTTTTTGTAGTATCCACCGGCTCATTTCTATTCACGTAAATGACACAGCATGAAAACAATTTTTATACTTGTTTAGCGGCTCGAATGTAACAACTGACAGAGTGAGGCTGTCCAAAAAGTGCGTCATCCCGTACTTGATACGGGATCTCCTCTCTTTGATAAAAGCAGGAGATGCCGGATCGGAGACCGGCATGACGGTATTGATGAGTAATGATATTGTTCAGCGCACTTTTTGGACAGCCTCACTCTGTCAGATTTAAACACGTGTCAAATTCTCCCGGAAATGAAGCTTTCTAAAATTGAAACCTGAAGTATTAGCCTAACTGAGAAGTAATGACAAACCAGCAAATTATCAATCAAATCGCTGAGACAATTGGCCTTCGTGCCAAACAAATTGAAAAAGTGGCAGAATTTCTCGATGAAGGCGCCACTATCCCCTTTCTTGCACGGTACCGGCAGGAGGCCACCGGCGGCCTGGATGAGGAGCAGTTACGCTCGGTCCGGGACCTGCTTGAATTTCATCGTACTCTTGAGGCGCGAAAAAAGACCATTCTGAAAGCAATTAAAGAACAGGAAAAACTGACTCCCGAACTGGAAGAAAAAATTATTGCTTGCAGTGACCTCAAAACGCTCGAAGACCTCTACCTTCCTTACAAAAAGAAGAAGAAAACCCGGGGCGTTAAAGCCAAAGAGAAAGGCCTGGAACCCCTGGCTAAACTGATCTGGGAGCAGAAAGTAGAAAAGGGGAATCCGCTCGATTATGCCCGCGAATATGTGGATGAAGAGAATGAACTGCCCGATGCCGACACTGCACTTACCACCTCGCTCGACATAGTGGCTGAGTGGATTAACGAATCGGTGGATGTGCGTGATACGCTGCGGGCAATTATCAGAAAGCACGGTGTCATCACGTCAGAGAAAAACCCGGCTGTGAAAGAGCGCACCAACTTTGAGGATTATTATGAATTCCGGAACCGGGTGCAATACATCAAACCGCACCAGACACTGGCACTGAATCGTGGAGAGCGCGAAAATATGCTGTTTGTGAACCTTGAACTCAATACTGACCGCACACTTGAAAATCTGGATGATGTGGTTATCACCAATGATCTGTCGATCTTTACACCCTGGCTGCAGGATGCAGTGGAAGATGCCTACAAACGCCTGCTATTTCCATCTTTGGAACGCGAACTGCGAAACGAGCTGACCGAAAAAGCCGATGAACACGCCATCGAAACCTTTGCCACCAACCTAAAAAACCTGCTGATGCAGCCGCCTTTAAAAGATCAGGTTGTTATGGGCATTGACCCCGCATACCGAACCGGCTGCAAAGTGGCCGTGATTGACCGAAACGGAACATACCTGGAAGGTGACACCATCTACCCGACTCCCCCTCAAAAAAAGATTGAGGAAAGCGCGGTTGTAGTAAACCGTTTTATCGACAAACATAACGTTACCCTGATCGCCATCGGCAACGGAACCGGAAGCCGTGAAACGGAAGCATTTATTGCAGATGTCATCCAAAAAAGAAAAGAAGAAAAACCGGGTGAAACACTAAACTATTTAATTATCAGTGAAGCAGGGGCATCAGTCTATTCGGCTTCAGCCATTGCCCGCGAGGAATTTCCCGATCTGGATGCAGCACAGCGGGGGAATATCTCCATTGCACGGCGGGTTCAGGATCCGCTGGCTGAACTGGTAAAAATTGATCCAAAATCAATTGGTGTCGGACTTTACCAGCACGACATCAATCAAACCGCACTATCCAAAAAACTGGATGATGTGGTGGAGAGCTGTGTGAATGATGTGGGCGTAAACCTGAATACGGCCAGCTCAGAACTGCTCACTCATATCTCGGGGCTGAGCCGGAATGTGGCACGTAATATCATCGAATATCGTGAGAAAAAGGGGCGGTTTAAGAGCCGTGAAGAGATCAAAGAAATTTCCGGTGTGGGAGATTTTCGCTTTCAGCAAGCGGCCGGATTTTTGCGAATTCCAGATAGTGTTCATCCGCTCGACAACACAGCCATCCACCCCGAAAGCTATGAGGCTGCTGAAAAACTGTGCAATCTTTTCGGTATTGATGTGGAGAATTTGGCCAGTGAACAGAAAAAAATGGAATCGGCTTTTTCTGAACTCAATAAAAAAGAGGTGGCTGAGCAGATCGGGATTGGCGTACCTACACTGGAACTGATCATCGAAAACCTCCGGAAACCGGGACGTGACCCGCGTGAGTCGCTGCCCAAACCGCAGTTGAGGCAGGATATTCTGAAAATGGAAGACCTCTCTCCCGGTATGAAACTGGAAGGCACCGTCCGAAACGTTGTTGATTTTGGCGCTTTTGTGGATATCGGCGTAAAACAGGACGGGCTGCTGCACATTTCCAACATGAGCAAATCCGGCAAACGTGTGGAAAATCCGCATGATGAAGTTTCCGTGGGTGATATTATTAAGGTTGAGATTAACAATATCGACACGCAGCGCGGAAGGATTGGGCTGAAGGTGGTTTGAGTTATCAGCTACATTCGCCTGAACCTGGTAAACTCAGTTGTACACATTTTGCTCAAAATCACTGAAAAAATTTATCGATGTTATCGAACTGTCACAGATTGCTCCCTTCCCCTGGAACTCTCTTGATCTCCGCGCACTACAGACACAGAATACCAGTATAGTGTTTCTTCAGTCACTTCATCATCGGTAAACCGGGTGGTTTCTGCAGACACTGATCCAACCAGGCTCGGGGTATCCTGGCCCCTTTCTCTTCTGTATATTTGATATTCTTCCACATTTTCCTGCATGGTTCTGTTCCAGCGCACCTCAATACCTCCGGTTACCACACGTGCACTCACTTGAGAAGGCGGGCGCAATGCAGCGGATTCCGTGGTTAAGCGCTTTGGTGTTGATAAACCACTTTCGACGCCAAAATGGTCAACTGTTGATATAGAATAATAATAGTTTTCACCCGATCTAACTTCTCTGTCGTCATAAGAAGTAGAGGTAATCAGTTCACTATTTATTCTTTCGAAGCCGGTTTGTTCTGCCTGAATTGAAGCACTCTCCCCATCTGGAAATTGGTTTACCCGGTTTTGATGGCGATACACGTGATAGCCTTTTACAGCACCATCTCTCCGTTTTTGATCTCGCCAAAAGAGCCTAATGCGCTGCTGTTCGGCATATCCGTCGATTCCGGTTGGAGTAGGCGGCCGCACTATACGGTCAGGCCTAGCAACAGCCCTGTTCGAATACTCACTTTCAAGCTCGCTCATGTTCACTGCTTTAACTTTGTAAACATAATTGGTGCGCCCATCCAGCTCTTCCGAATCATCAAAAAATGTTGTTGTATCACTGATGGCTCTTGAAACCACCTGCATCGAATCGCTTGTGTTAGTACTCCGGTAAACATAATAGCCGAACAGGTCTGCTTCGGCTGATGAATCCCAATTAAGCCTGATTCCATCCTCTTCCGGTTTTGCCGTCAGCCCAGAAGGCGGTGAGGGCGGTAAAGTGTTACGGAAAGAAGCACTCGCAACAGCAGATGGCAGGTCCTGGGTAGCCCGCATTGTTACAATTCTGAAACGGTAATAATAGGTTTGATTGGGAACAAGCCGTGTATCCAGGTATTCTGTGGATCGGACAGACAACGTATCAAGAGTTACATAACTGTGCCGGGCATCACGAGAGCGCTGAATTTCGATTCCTGTGATGTATGGCAGATCTTCAATTTTATCCCAGGAGAGATGTATACCGGCCGTTGTATCGGTTGCAGTGGCATTAGTAACAAGAGGTAGATTATTGAAATCTACGGAAAGTACTGTAAGGGTATCTGATGCAGGCCCGGGATTCCCAACAATATCCAATGGTTTTACATAGTAGCGATATGCATGATTTGGTTCTGCACTGTCATCTACTTCATATATAATGATATCATTATCGATATCTCTGAGAGCCATTATTCTTCCTTCAATGGGTTCAAAAACCTCTTCCTCTCCCACTTGTTTATAAACTTTACCAAAAAATGCATCATCGCCCCCCTCCAGGCTTGAAAACCATCTGACACCAACATGGTTTTTACTTTCCGTTCTGTCTAAAAATTGAGGCCTTAACAAATTCGGTTCTTGCCCCACGTAAGCTGAACCATGTAAAAAAAAGTCTGTAATTTCTCCATCCTCCATCACATAGCGAACTTTATAGGCAACTTCTTCTCTATCGGGCAAATCAACGGTTTCAGTATCAAAATAAACTGTACCAAGGGCTCTCCATAAATCTGGATTAAAACCCAAAAAACCATATTCATCAATTTCCGGATTCTCTTTTATGAAATCCCAAAGCTCTTCATCAGTTTCATTCTCAGTTGCATCTAATAGTACTTGTATTAGTTCGGTACCTCCCAATTCTACGAACTCTTCCCAGGTATCAGGCCGTTGCAATCTTGCCACTTCTTCAAATTCGCTATTAGCACCAATTTGCCTGTAAATTACCGCTTGTATTCTGCCTTCATTCGGTTGTTCATCTGATAGTGCTGCATCACTTGCAAAAACCACCATACCATCATAAGTCCAATGTACAAGGCCATCCAAATCTTCCGGTGATTCTATCTGTTCAAAGTTGATTTGTGCATAAATATTTTTATGCACAAATAAAAAACTGATGCAAAATAGAATAAATAGAAAAACTTTTATATATCTAAAATTATTAAACATAAATCCTATAATTTTTTAATTAGAAACTTACAGATACACTTATTCCAGTGTTTGAATTATAATCTACCCCAATTGAACCACTTACACACAGACTTGCACCAAGAGGTACAGGACAACTAAAAAGCCCGCAACTTGGCCTGCATATTGTTGTTTCACAACCAACATTACAACGGCCAACGTAACCACTGAACTCAGCGCCTGCATTACCACTTGCAGACCATACACCATCAATATAGTCTCCATCTACCGATCCACTGGCACTAATATGTGCTCCACCAACATCTTGGCCTATCAGTGTAATACTACCACCTCCTTCCCAGTTGCTTCCAAGATAGAAGCCAAAATTTTCTCCTTCAAAGTCGGCATTAATTTGGCACCGTGTACTGTTCCAAAAGTATCCACATGCGCTACCCACTTTAAAAGAAAAGCACCTTTTATCCGACCTTGGCACACCAAATTCCGTTCCAACATCAAGATGTGCTCCTGTGATGGTACCCCCCGTAATAAAATCATCACGGACAAAACTTGTGTATTGATTGTACTCGGGATGAGCGTTTGCATCCAGGTCCCAGGCAACCAAAATATTTGCATTGGCATTGAATAACTCTAAAAGCTCTGCATTTAAATAAGCCCCCACCATCCAGTAAGTATCATCGGGATGCCCGCTTATTACGAGGCGGGATGCACCGGACACATCTATACTTATGTCTTTGAGGGTATCAAATCCTACCTTGGCTTCAACATCAAAAAGGCGGTTCGGGAAGTCTATGGTGAGGGATGCATCTGCAATGTCCTGATCCAAGATATTCAGTGCGGCATAGCCATTGATAACTGGTCCGGACTCTACTGTTACCTCAAGCGGATCGAGTGAAACGGCCCTGCCTGTTCCCGGTGCAACGGCTACCCGGCCAAAAAGGCTTACACTGAAATGGTTATCTGCCTGATCGTAACTAAAACCACCGCCTACATTTTCGATTGAGAAATTACCGACAGGTATTGGCGGAATGCCTGCTTCAATTTCAGCGCCCACTGAAATACCGTCGTCCTGGCGTTCATAGTTAAATTCTATTCCGGCACTAATCGGTGTTCCGGTAATATCCATATTGCCACTACCACTGAAGCCCTGCCGTACTGCCGTATCCACAAGCCCGATACCGGCCCCGACCACCCCGATACTGGCGAGATCGAATTCAATGTCCAATTCCTCGAATGATGCACTGCCGCCGGGCTCATAGGTGAGGCCACCTGCATGTGCAGATATGAATGGAATTCCGTGCAATCCGAACTGTCCGTCTACATGCATGGCGGGAGAGGTGGTGTTTTGAAACCTGACTCCTGTTACAGTTAAGTCCGCCAGGCCAAAGAAATCAGTTTCGAAATTGGATTCAATTGTCAGATCGAACTCACCGTTCGACTGAAGCAGAAAATCACGGAATTTCAATGCTTCATCCACATAACGTGGCAGGTCAATCCTTGCTCCTCCGGTGATATAGAAAATCTCATCGGCAGAAATACTTCCGAATGAAATTTCCTCTCCAGGTATTGCCATCAAATCAACAATTCCGAAAATATCTATGCCATCGGTCGGTAATGAAAACTGGCCTCCGTGGAGCATATCTGGAGAAATAGAAAGCTTTGAAAATCCAATTTCTGCAAGGTCTGAGCCGGGAAGCCCGAGTTCAAGAAGGCCGCCCATTGAAAATCCGTTTTCAGAGAACATGCCCGAATCGATCATCAAGCGCCAATCTGCCAGTGAAATATCCGGTTTGGGATCGAGCTCCAATTTGGCTTTTCGTACTGTTCCGTCTTTTCCGATCCAAAGAGTTTCCAAATCTATTCCTGCTTCATCAATCAGCGGAATACCAGACAGATCTACTGAGGCGCCCATGTGAATGCCGTCATTGCGAAGCACTGTTTCGTCCAGATCGAGATTCAGGTCAAACCCGAAGAGTGAGAACGTTTGACTTGCTGAACCAAATGTAAATTCAAAATCCGGAATTTCAGCGTCCGGAACATCTACATCTGGCGGGGCAATATCGGGAAAAGGGAATGAGCCGTCGCTGGTAAGTGTAACCAGCTCTTCCTCCCCGATATCACCGGGGAGATCTTCCACATTCGGAATAGTAATATACTGGTCTGCAATATCAGGCCAGGTCCAGCCTGTAGCCGAAGTGAAGGTTGCAGAATAATCTATTTCCACCCGGCCTGCTAAGTAACCTACGGATGAACCGATCTGACGCGGGCGAATAATCAATCCGTTACTGTCGGAGATTATAATATGCAGAAAGCTGAACAACTCCGCATCAATTTCGCTTGTGTTGGTTTGAACCATGCCATCAACAGGGCGAAGATCACCGTCCTCTTCATATACCGCAATATCACTAAAAGACAGGCGAAGATCCTCAGATACATCAAATAAAACGTTCGATTGAATATTTACGAATGCTCCTGTAATGGTGGTGTCGCTATCGATGGAAAACTCGTCAACTTCGATTTCAAAACCGAGCAGTGAAGCGATGTTAAAACCTGCATCTTCGAGGCTGAAATCAATCTCCTCTTCTTCATCTGTTGTGAAATCCCTGGTTTCCGAGGCGCCAACATATCCTGATTTGGATACTCTGAGCGTCCACTCACCTGTTGGAATTCCGGGAAGGCTGTACTGGCCGTTTTCATCGGTTCTGGTTCGTATATCTTCGCGCCCCTCTACCCTCACGGTTGCTTCTTCAACTGGATCACCTAAAGCCGTTACAACTCCACTGGCTCTTGTTCCCAATTCCAATTCAAGGTCCACATAAGTGGTATCACCGCTATCGGTAATTGTCACTTCCGTTTCAAAAGGTACATAGTTGGTGGTTTCAGGAGCTTTCACTCTCACCGGCACCGTTCCGCCTGGAGTTTCATCCAGAAATGCATACCCATCTTCATCTGTAGTTTCCTCATGTCCGGATGTACCCACCGATACCAGTGCACCGTCAATCGGTTCACCGTCATCCAGAGCAGTTACAGTGGCTGCAAGACGCCCCACTGCGCGAGACATGATGATAACGCCTACGCTGTGAAACTCTCCCAGCAGGCTGTGATCTCCGGCAAGGCCTCCCATCAAATCAGCGTAATTGTAAAACTGGTCACTTTGAATGTTGAGATTATTTTCGGCAATAATCGATTCAGACATCTGCTCGCTGATATTAAAATTTTGTTGTGAAAATCCGCTATGCCCAATGTTGGAAGGAGTGAATTCTGATGGTTCCTCCTCTTCATCTTCAGTTATCTGAAAGTCGGGTGAATTCATCACATTGTTTGCCCACTGGCCAACCGCATTTCCGTAGTTTGTTGATACCTGCTCGGTCCACCTGCCGCCCGGCAAATCACGAATAAAGGTAAAATCATCCTCCATTTCTACATTTATGGCGATGGTCGTATCCACATCGGTATGCCCAATCTTTCGTACCTGGAGATTGTGAATTCCCTCCGTATTTGTCATTACAAACCGGCCCATTTCGTCCGATTGAACCGGGCTGCCACCTTCCTCCCAATTCAGTGTGGCGTTGGCTATTGGTTCGCCATCGGTATTCTCCACACGGCCTGTCACAGTGATCAGAGAGGGATCTACCATCAGCGGGTCGCGTTCAACCACGATACCATACTCGTTTAGCAAAATATCTTCCTCGTACGATCCAACGGCAGAACCTGAAAGTGTTAATGTGTACTCCTCATCCCGGGGTTCAATATCTTCAATAACAAATCTGCCATCACTGTCGGTAACGGTGGCGTAGGCTCCCTCCGGATCTTCACCCTCTTCTCCTGGCGGAATAAGAATCACAGCTACGTTGTCCATCGGAGCCTGTGTATCGCGCCTTACAACCCGGCCTTCTACTGATGGCGGAGCAAGGTCCATTTCGAACGTTCTGCGAACAGTTACAATATCATCAACCGATAGTGAAGGATTTGCAGATAAGAAGGTTGTCAGGGTTCTGTACCCTCTTGCCTCTACTCGTATAATATAACGTTCTATACTGCTTGTCCGGCTTGGAAATAAACGGGAAAATGTATGTCTTGATGTGCTTTCTGCAACTTTATAAGCCGAATATGAACCGATCTCATATAATCGTCCCCTCTCATCATCATCCAGAGGGCTGCCCTCCGGCCTTAATACCGGGAATACTTCGTACCAATTATCATGCCTGAATATTTCTATTGATGTAGCTTCTATTTCCCTGCCAGTTTCCCTGTCTACTATTTCAGGCACAAACCGATAAGTTAAGGCGGTACCTCTGATGGTTCCAACATCGTAGGAACCAACATCCCGTTTGTTTACGGAGACTGATGTTTCTTCAGGGAATTCAAAATATCGTGAATCAACTTTTATATAAATATCAGCTCTCTGAGCTGCCATAATTTCACTGATATCCCGCTGCTGATACGGTTGCTGAATAGCATCAGGATCGACTTCACCCGGCTGCCTGCCAGGAGAAATTTGTGGAAAGCCAGAAGTTCCGTTTTGACTTAATGCTAATTGTTCAAGTTCTGAAGGTACAAATGCGAGCGTAAAATGGCCTTCCTCGTTAGCATTTGTAGTTGCAATTACATGTTCTTCACCTTCATCATCCCGGTATATTGCTTTCACTTTTGCATTCGGGAATGTATGTTCTGTCATTTGATTCATGATATCATCAAACTGATTTATGACAGAACTTTCAAACTGATTCGTATTACTGAGCTCAACTCCACTGTCAATACCACCACCGAAAACAGGGACAGAAATCCCGACCGCCTGTTCAGGTGTTGTTATCTGGGCAGCACCGACCGTTAAATCGCTGTCATCCGTTACATCAGGAGAGTCGATCGTAAATATTGGCTGATCAAAATCTGTATCACGCCCCAGGTTGTAATTTGGATCAATGATGGACGTTCCAACATCCTTGTCATCAGTTGACTGTAAATCAGTAGAAACATCAGGTGTAAAAGGAATAATATCGTGGAAACCCTCTGAAGGCCGGAAAGTCCAGTTTATAGTTCCTGATATTGTTGAAACGGGTATCAGGTCAAAATCTGGTATATCATACGTTGGAAATGGTGGAATTAAATCAACTATATCCTCATCCTCATCAGGTTCCTCACCAAAGGTAAACACATAAATCTCGCTCCTGCCATTGTTTTTTATAGGAATTTGATCATTTGCATCCCGGGCTATTATTTGCCAGGCATAGGTTTTGCCCTTTTCAAGCGGCAGAAATTCACCGGTAAAGGGAAGTGTGGTGTTGCTCATGCCCTGAACAGAAGCATGTTCTCTGTTACTCAAAAGGGCATCACCGGGATTTTGTCCGTCAAATACCTCCACAAGTAAAAAATCATACTCAACAGTTGTGCCTTGTGGCGCCATTACAGGTGTCCAGGAAAAAACCGGAAAATCGACTTCCACTTTTGTGGCATTTGCCGGTGTTAAAAGAATAGAGGGCTGTGGATAACGAACCATAAAAGTAGCAACTCCACTGGAACCTGCCGGAATATTTGAACCGACTTCATATGCCTGCATGGTAATGGTATAATCGCCTTCCGGAAATGTGCCTCCCTGAAATACCTGTTGTACCATATCCGATGGCAGATCATTCAACACCTGATTAGTGGTTTTTGAAAACTCTACAAAGTTTGGAAAGGGTGAGAGTATGTTCATCCCTGGTTCCAGTTCCACCGGAAGAGAGGTTTCATCAACCAGTTCATCGCCATCTTTCGAAATCGTGACATGGAAACGCACATTAACCGTTGAATTACCAACTACATTTGCCTGAACCTGGTAAACCCCGTTATACACATTTTGCTCAAAATCACTGAAAAACGGGCTGGGTAAAATACCCGGAATCCCTGTTATGGATACATTGGTTGTAGATTGGGCAAACACAATGCCTTGAGTCATCCCCATTAAAAGGATGAACAGAATTAGTTGTTTAATTACATTTTTGGTGTTAAGAGTACCGGTTCTTAACATATTCATTAAATTATTTTTTTAGATTAAAAACGATGTCGAAATTCTAACCGCCCTTCCATTTCAGAAAAATTTTGCCCGGCGCCTTCCATAATCGAATTGTTTTGCGATCTCAGGTTCAGTTGGAGGGAGCTGCCAGATGTAATTCTGTAACTTGCAGTAATATTTCCGTTTACCTGGAAATTTTCATTTACAACGGGCTCAATAGTAGTGATGCTTTCATTGTGATTGTATGATACACCGGCCGTTACATTTACATTTAAATCACCTCCGAAAAATGAATAACCAACTCCCGCATTAGCACCATAAGTAGAAAATTCACTGTTGGGTGCTTCACCCTCAACAAGATTAAACGTTGTGTTGACTGTCAACCCGGTTTGTAATGCAATGCTGTAATTAGCTGTTCCGCTAAAAGTATTACTTTCCTGTATGTCAGTACCGTCACCCGTAGGAAATTCGGATTCCATTAACTGGTAGACCCCACTCAATGAAATACTGTGGGAAGTTGATCCCCTGATAAATGAAATTCCCGGAAACAACTGAAACACCTGTGAAAGTTGTTTGTGGCCGGCTGTGTTGATTTCTGAATCAGAATTTGAAGTGGTTTCGGATGTAAAACGGTTATATCCAGCTCCTAAATTGATCATATCCGTAAGCTGAAAATTGGCATTCAGGATTATGTCTTCATTTTCCTGGGTAGACAACCTGTTGCCAAGCAAGTTATCTTCACTAATGGAGTAGGTTGCATCCAGGGAAATCCGGTTATCCAGAAGCTGGAATCTTGGGCTGGCCGTAATGGTTTGCTGGTCATCCCGTATCTGCCGTAATCCCATGCTTTCAAATCCGGGCTGTATACGTTCAAACTCCAGGTGTAATTGAAACGGATCAAAGGCAAGTTCGGAGTGTGCCCTGCCTGCAAAGGTAAGTCTTGTGCTGTTTCGCGGTGTAAATATATCGGTGAAAAAAGATGGCACTCCGGCATCATCGGCAGAAATCGCCGGGCTATTGGTATCTCTGGTAAAGGCAGTAAAGGTAGTTTCTGCTCCTATTCTGAATGTTTCTTCAAATAACGAGATTTGAAATTCGGGAGTAACAGCCACGTTCTCAGCCGGTGGCGGCAGCGCACCAGTGGCCGGGAGAGAGAGTCCAAGTGTGTCGGGTATGGAGTCGGTATCATCTTTACCATACATTGCCGTAAGCTTGAAGTTGCTTCTGTTACTGTCACCGATTCCAATTGAAGCAGCATACAGCCAACGCTCATAGCTGAAATCCCGGGGTATTTGGCCGTTTGATGAGGATGTCATTCTATTGACTCTTCCTGCTGTCAACTCCAGTGAAAAATTACCGGGATTGATAATGATTTCACCGCCTCTTAACATGGTGCCCCGCAAACTGTAATCTGCATATGCCGGGTTAACATCACCAGCATTTACCGTAAGCCAGCGCCAGCTTCCATAAAAGCTGTACCTATTCATAGATTGCCGTAACCGATTATCATCCGTACTGTATCGAATATCAAGGCCTGAGGTGATACCAAGAAATGAGTAATCAAGATTGATTGATGTCAATGAGCCAAGAGGTTCCCGCCGGTTAAAATCCTGGTTTGTTGTATATGCATGACCCTGTATATTGATGGAGCCGGTTAGTGTATATACTTCAATGTCTGTATCTCCTATGGTATCCTGGGCAATCAGCGCATCGACCGTAGAAAATAACAACAGTACAATAATGAATAGAGTTTGTACCGAATTTTGTGTATTGAAGAAATTTTTATTGCCCGATAAATAACTATTCACAATTAATATGTTTTCAGGTTTTAGATTAACAACATTCTTCCATGGGTTTCGCTGAATAAGGTGACCGATTTAAAATTTGACTGTGGCAGATGATAATTCTGTTTCTTATCACCCTCCACGACGCTGACAGAAGCAAGAGTACTCTGTCAGGCCGCTAAGCATTTATATCAAATCATGAAATCAGCATTTCATCAGAACTTTATGGTTAAACCATTTTCTGTTGATTATCAGGAGCCGTATTTACTGAATACTGTAAAGATGACATTCATGATATCCTGAAGATCATTGTCGTATCGATCACTGAATCGATCATCAACTTCTTCAAGTTTCTCTTCTATTTCATAGTTATTCAGCATAGTTGTTAAACTTGAAGACTTTTCCTGTTGGAAGCTGTTGGTTACTTCAGCCCAATTAGGAATACGAACATTCTGTGGTAATGGGCCAAGTGTATCATCCCGGCAGGAATGGACATAGAAGTAGAGCAGAGCAAGATCGTAATAGATGTACATTCCAATAGGATCATCACTCGGAATAAGCTGACTATCTAAAATGGCATCCTGAAGTGTATTATGACTTGTGGAAATCAAATTATATATATCACTATCAAGTTCTCCATTTTGCACGTCTTCAAAATTGTCAAGTATAATATTGTAGCTATCGGCGAGTCCTTCAGCAAAATTTGCTAAAGTACTTCTTGGAAGCCCTGCAATCGTATTTAATTCTTCTATCGTGTTATTGATCTCTTCTTCTGCAAAAATGAAACATGCCTGTTCAGTAATAGGAATCTCAGTAAATACGGCAGTAATTGACATATTACTTGTTACCGTAAATGTTTTCGGATTATCAGAACCGGACAAATCACCCTGCCAGCCGTCAAATTCCCAGCCGGAAGCCGAATTGGCAGTAATGGTTACTTCTTCGTTGTATAAATAGCTCGATTGATCCGGATCCAAACTTACTGAACCGTTACCATCTGTACTTGTATTGACCGAATACTGCTGAGCTTCGAAAACAGCCGTAATCTGTTTGTCCTCATCCATTGTTATCGTTTCGGGATTTGAGCTGCCGGAGAGGTCACCCTGCCACTCTACAAATTCCCAGCCATCATCCGGTTCTGCAGTTACTGTTACTTCATCCCCGTAGTGATAACTGCTTTGATCGGGATCCACATCGATGGAGCCGTTACCATCCGTGCTTGTGGAAAGTGAATATTCCTCCATTTCAAAGACAGCAGTTACTTCTTTGTCTTCATCCATCATAATCTGCTGTGGATTGCTTGATCCGCTCAGGTCTCCTTCCCAGTTAGAAAACTCCCAGCCTGCGGATGGCACAGCCGTTAATTCTACAACCGTTTCAAAGACAAAAGTTTTTGCGGGCTCTTCAATTACTTCTGTTTCAACATCTCCGTCACCATCGGTGTCAATGGAAAGTTCAAATCCTTCGCGTTCAAAAACTGCTACTACATTTTTATCATCATCGATAGTAATCTGCTCAGGATTGTCGCTGCCGGAAAGATCTCCTTCCCAACGGGCAAATTGCCACCCTTCATCGGCTTCGGCAGTAAGTTCTACTACCGTTTCAAAAGTAAAAGATTTACCTGGATCATCTACTACTTCGTGAGATACACTACCGTTACCTTCAACTTCTATGTTTAACTCAAATTCATCACGTTCAAAAACGGCAGTTACACTTTTGTCTTCATCCATTAATATGGTTTCGGGATTCTCGTCACTTTGCAAATCACCCTGCCATTCAACAAATTTCCAGCCAAACTCAGGTTCGGCAGTTAATTCAACAGTAGTACCGCTTTCGTAATCCGTTTTTTCTGCAGTTTCAACAATTTCCTGATGTACCTCACCTTCACCCATTATGTCTATTTCCAGAGAAAATTCATCCAGTTCAAACACGGCGGTAACACTTTTTGCTTCATCTATGGTAATCGTTTCAGGATTATCACTTCCGCTCAGATCACCCTGCCATTCAAGAAATCGCCATCCGTCATCCGGAATGGCAGTTAATTCAACAACTGTGCCGTGTTCATAATCAGTAGTTTTAGTTTCAACAACATTCTGTTCTACAGAGCCCCCTCCCTCAATATTTATTTCTAAAGGGAATTCAAGTTTTTCAAAAAGAGCTGTGAAAATCATATCACTGTCCATCACAATCTCTACAGGATTTTCATTGCCGCTAACATCTCCCTGCCAGGAATCAAAGATATAATAATCGTTCGGTTCTGCCATCACTTCCACAACTTCTCCCTCTTCAAATTCACCAGAAGCCGGTGTTACAGTACCTCCCTCAGAAGGAGTTGGTGTTACCTCAAGAACAAAAACAGGTGTAGAACTTCCGGAACAGCCAGTTATAATGATTGAAAAAACAAAAGACAGGTAAAGTAATTTCTTGAAAACAGTAACTAACTTCATATAATTATGAATTTTATGTTAAAACTTTTATGAAACAGAAATTTTAAAATGCTCTTCTTTGCTGATAAATATTGTACCCTTCTATTAGTTTATACGAGAATTGAGAATACTTTGGCTCATATTTTTTTTAACCCTTGAATCGAAAAGACACAATGAAGAACTCTTGTTCTGCATGAATTTCCTGTAATCCTATATAAGACGATTATATCAAAATCTGACCTATACTATT
>SLPZ01000175.1 GCA_007131725.1 Balneolaceae bacterium | reverse complement strand
TGTTTACGATAACTTTCCCGATTTCATCATGTATTATTATGAGAAATTTCGCGACAACCCTAAACTGGACGATAACGTTTTGGCTTTTCGGATTTTCATGATTGTACGAATGTGCGAAATTCTGCAAGAAGACAGCCAGATGTTAAAACATCAATAATAATAATATGCAATCCATTTTATCGGCAATGAACAATTCAGACTGTCAGCGTCGGGTTTAAGAAAAATCACCTTTTATATTTATCTGATTTGCTGTAGTATCCTGTCATGCAAAAAAAGAGCACCCGTGTATGTTTTATTTTTAATCCCGTGGCGGACCGTAACCGGTCTTCACAGCATATCGATTGGCTGAACAATGAGGCACACAAGCGTTGGGAAATTTTTGAAATAGACATCACACAAAAAAATCAGGATATAGCCGGGCTTGCCAGGGAAAAATCTGAAAGCTTTGATGTGGTGATTGCTTGCGGGGGTGACGGAACCATCAACCAGGTTGTGAACGGAATAGTTGGCACCAAAACCGCTTTAGGTGTGCTTCCAATCGGGTCGGGTAATGATTTTGTAAAAACGCTGAACCTTAATAAAACACTGCCGGAATGCCTGGAAATTATTTACGCCAACCATCAAACCGAAATTGACCTCATCCGATATGAAGGTGATTGTGACGGTTGGTGTGCCAATACAATCGGAATTGGGCTGGATGGATGGGCCAATTATTACGCCCGAAATTATAAATTTCTGCGGGGGCATGCTGTTTACGTACTTGGCGCACTGAAAGCTGCTTTCAGTTTCCGGGGTTCCCAAATGAACCTCAATATTGATGATGTTCAAAACAATGGGGAATATCTGATGATTACCGTCTGCAACGGAAAGTGGGAAGGAGGGAATTTTTATATTGCCCCTGATGCCGATATGACTGATGGCTTTCTCGATCTGTTGACCATTAACACCATACCGCTGTCCACGGTTCTTTCGTATCTTCCCCGGTTCAGATGGGGCCCGTCTCCAAATATGAAGGGGGTAAAATCAAGAAAATGCAAACACCTGGAAATTACGTCGAAAATTCCTCTTGCCGTTCACAGTGACGGCGAACACCTCTCGACTAGTGTGACAAACCTGACACTTTCTGTAAAAAAGAAAATGTTATTAGTTTTAACACCAAAGCATCACTGAATCTGATAATACTCTTCGTAAACGTAATTCCAGAGCCCTGCAAGATCGGAACCCTTATTATGTGGATTTTTTGAAGTGGATGATTTCATGGCATCGATGCAAGCCCTCTCACGGGCATGCCGAATGGCTTTTAACTGATGCTTGGTGGGATTGTCAATCATCTCTTCAAACTTCTCTTTTTCGGAAACATCAGGCATAACAATAAAAATTAATTCGCAATACGTTGAAAATAAACACTCTACTTAAAATGGGAAAAGTTTGAACTTTAACAAGTTTTTCTTACTTCTCTTTCACATTCATATCTATTATAACGTCTAATACCCTGTAAATGTTTCGTTTTAATTGTCTCTTGGGCGGCTTTTCGAACTCATCAGGCAGTTGAGGTTACCGTACTACAGATGTCTCAAAAGAGTGTTTAAACTGCCTAAAAGCAAAATCAATTATCAAACGTGTGGTATTGCAAAGACCTCTTTCCGTTACATGAAACCTCGGCACATTCTTGTGATAATTATTTTACGTCACCAGGATGATTTCTGATAACAGTCCACAATTCCTGTCAGCTTTTGGCCGAGTTTATGAAGCAGTGATTCTACGTAATGTTTATATTCTCTTATGATTGATTGCTGAAGCTGATTTTGACAAACATCAGCGATTACAATATGAGAGCTTAAAAGAGAATCCAAGGCTGAATAAACCCATATATCGCTACCATGAAAGTACAACGACTAAAACTGCACCCCGATGGACCCGAATTTTCTAAACTGTCAGCCGGTTTCTGGCGGCTTGATGAGTGGAACATGACCACTTCAGATCTGATTGATTTCATAGAACACGCCCTGGATTTGGGAGTTACAACATTCGATCACGCCGATATTTACGGCTCTTACGAAAATGAAGCCCTTTTTGGAAAAGCACTTGCAGAACGTCCCGGCTTGAGGAATAAGATGGAGCTGGTGAGCAAATGCGGCATCTGCCTGGTCACCGAAAATCGGCCAGATCACAGAATTCAGCATTACAATACCACGGCCGCACATATCCGGAAATCTGTAGAGAACTCCCTGAAAAACCTTCAGACCGAACTCCTTGATCTGGTTCTCATCCACAGGCCCGATCCACTGATGAATGCATCAGAAATGACTGAGATATTTATGACGCTGATAAAGGAAGGAAAAATCAAACACGTAGGCGTATCGAATTTCACTGATTCACAATTTGAATTATTTCAAAGTAAACTCGACGTGCCGCTTGTAACAAATCAGGTGGAATGCTCACTGCTGCATCCCGATCCGATTTATGACGGCACGTTTGATCAGGCTCAGAAATTCAACGCATCTCCCATGATCTGGAGCCCATTTGCCGGAGGAAAATTGTTTACCGGGAAAAGCCCTCAGGCACAGCGGGTGAGAAGTGCGCTTGATGAACTGGCAAAAAAATATGATGCCACATCTGACCAGCTTGCTCTTGCCTGGCTATTGGCCCTGCCCTGCCGTCCTCAACCGGTGTCGGGAACCGGAAAAAAGGAACGCCTCACCAGTGCAGCAGAAGCCACCGGACTGGAACTCGACCGCCAGGACTGGTACAAATTACTTGAAGCCTCAAACGGTGAACCGGTGCCATAATCAAAATTACACGATCCAGCCACGCAATCTTTGACATACCTGCCATTTTCCGTAATTTAAATTTCAACAACTACCCTGCAGATTGGCTTTTAAAGCTCAATAATAAATAAACAGAAACTTGTAACAAGGTTATTACTTCAACGCTCTCTTATGGATCTTTTTGACAAACTGGAAAACAGAAATTCCCCTCTCGGGCCTTTTACATCAGAGGGATATGGATATTATACCTTCCCGAAACTTGAAGGGCCACTCGGGCCTGAAATGATATTTAACGGTAAAGATGTCATCGTCTGGAGTATCAACGACTACCTGGGCATTGGCGCCAACCCTAAAGTCCGTAAATTTGATATTGAAGCGACGGAAAAATATTCGCTCAGCGCCCCGATGGGTGCCCGTTTATTGACCGGAAATTCGGATGAACATGAAGCCCTTGAGCGTGAACTGGCCGATTTTGTCCACAAACCGGAAGCACTTCTCCTCAATTATGGCTACCAGGGAATCATGAGTGTAATTCACTGCCTGGTTGACCGCAATGATTTTCTGATTTATGATGAGCTCAGCCACGCCTGTATTGTGGACGGCAAACAGCTTGCCATGAGCGATACCTCCGTTTTTAAACACAACGATATCGAAAGCCTTGAACGGCAGTTGAAACGAGCCACCGGCCGGATGAAGCCAAACTCATCCATCCTCGTAGTTACCGAAGGGGTATTTGGCATGACCGGAGACCTTGGAAAACTGAAAGAGATCGTGGCTCTAAAAAAGAAGTACGACTTCCGCCTGCTGGTAGATGACGCCCACGGTTTAGGAACATTAGGTAAAGACGGTTCGGGTACCGGTACAGAGCTTGGCTGCCAGGACGGCATCGATATCTATTTTGGCACGTTTGCAAAATCCGTAGCGCTGATCGGGGCATTTGTTGCCACGAAACCAAGGGTAAAAGAATTTTTGATAGCCAATGCCCGCAGCCAGGTTTTTGCGAAAAGCCTGCCGCTGCCAATTGTGGCGACCGCACGTAAACGCATTCGGCTGATCCGTGAAAATCCGCAGTGGAGAGAAAAACTGTGGGAGAATGCCCTTAAACTTCGCGAAGGTTTGCGCAATATCGGCTACAATGTACTTCCGTCAGAAAGTCCCGTTACTCCGGTTCTCACAGAGGGAAGCACAGAACTTTGCACAACCATCATGCGGGAATTGAGGGAAAAACATGGAGTATTTGTCAGCGGCGTGGCCTACCCTGTTGTTCCGAAAGGCATGGTTTTGATACGCCTCATCCCGATGGCATCCCACACCGAAGAACATATCGAAACAACACTAAATGCGTTCGAAGCCATCAAACCGATCGTTTTTCAAAATGTGGATGAAGGTGTAACTGCCTGATATTTGAAATTTTCTCAATCCGAATGAGGTAGTTTTTCATACAACTTTTGTACATTAGCTACATGAAAAAACTGCACCTCATATTTTGGCTTCTCATTTTCAGTGTTCTGCAACT
>SLPZ01000041.1 GCA_007131725.1 Balneolaceae bacterium | reverse complement strand
TCATAATCGTCAGTCCCTCTGTTGTTTATTCATAGTTTTCTGGGTTAAACCCAAAAAAATCGTTAGACCTTTTTTAAAGCTATCCAAAAAGTGCGTGAAATTGCAAAAACATAATCAATCTCGTCATGCCGGACTCCGATCTCCCGAAAAGGGACAGGCTGGCATCTCCTGCCTATATCAACGACAGGAGATTTCGCTTCGCGTTCAAAAAATGAGCGCATCAGGTGCGGGATGACGACCTTTTTGGACAGTCTCCGACAAATCATAAGTTCATCCCGACAGGCTGGTCGTGATGGCCCTTCGGGCAAAATAGTCATTGTTGCAATGACAATTTTGGGTTAAAATATTCAGACTGCTGGCGCATCACATCATAAAAAAAGCCCCTGCCAAAAATCTGACAGAGGCTTTTAACCTTAACCATAACTACATGGTTTATAACTCAATTGCGATAAACATATTACGTCCCTGGCGGTTTACCCTCAGCAGTGCTGCTTCAGTTCCTTCCTGCATCAATGCACTAATGGAGCCATAAAATTCATCGGGGCTGGTTACCGGCTGATTCGATACTTGTGACACAACATCGCCTCGCCGCAGGCCCTGGCGATATGCCCGACTTGCTTGCGATATTTCGGATACCACAACACCCTCTACCGTAGAACGCAGGTTTAACTGCCGCCGGATGGAGTCTGTCAGTTCATCCACAGCAAATCCAAGAGATTCTTTCAGATCTTCCAGTTCGTCTGATGTCATCGATTCGGCAAGCTCTTCGGCATCCAGTTCACCCAGCTCAACATCCAGCGTCATACGGTCACCATCACGGAATACTTCAAGTGTGATTACATCACCGGGACTGCGGGTTCCGATTTCCACCCTGAAATCTGTCCAGCTTCGAACATCTTCATCGTTCATTTTTAGAATCACATCACCTTCTTCGAGTCCGGCCTTGTCTGCAGGTCCGTCAGGCACCACTTCACCCACAACTATTCCTCGGGCTCTCTCGAGGCCAAGTGCACGTGCCATGGTTCGGTCTACTTCTCCTCCAAGGCTTATTCCAAGATATCCCCTGGCAACATAGCCATCTGTGATCAGTGCATCCATTACATCACGCACCATATTAACCGGTATGGCAAAACCGATTCCCTGGTTGCCGCCGCTCCTGCTTGCAATTGCAGTATTAATTCCAACCAGCTCGCCATCAAGGTTGATGAGCGCACCACCGGAGTTTCCGGGGTTGATAGCGGCATCGGTCTGAATGTAATTTTCATAAATGTTTAACCCGAGTGATGAGCGGCCGCTTGCACTTACAATTCCTTTCGAAACGGTATGAGCCAAATCCCTGCTCAACGGGCTACCGATGGCCATCACCATTTCTCCCACGCGCAGGTTATCACTATTACCGAGCGCAATGGCAGGCAGATCATTTCTGTCAACTTTCAAAAGGGCAATATCACTGCCGGGGTCAGTACCCACAATTTCGGCATCCACTTCTTCGCCTTCATAAAAAATCACACTTATTTCATCGGCATTATCAATCACATGGTTGTTGGTGATGATGTATCCGTCTGATGAAACAATTACACCCGATCCCAGGCCCGGCCGCCTGAATTCTCTCTCCTCTTCAAAGCGCGGATCATCAAAGAAAAATGAAAATGGAGAACGCTGCCGCATGCGCACTACCTGTTCTGTTGTAATAGTGACTACGGTAGGATTGGCTTGCTCTGCAATATCTACAATTGCGTTGTTAAAGTCGCGCAGCGAATTAATTGGAATTTCATCTGAAGAGCGTACTTCTGTATTGAATTCCGGAGTGGCCGGCTGATCGACCTGGTCGTTGTTATTATCGCCGGCAATATACATACCAACTAAAAAAGAGAGCGAGGCAAAGAGAACTGCAATTCCAATTTTTATTTTATCCATATAATTTTTCGATGATATATTATTAGTTATAAAATAGAGTTAAACGAGACAATCATTGTTTTCGCACCAGTTCCCTGATGTATTCAAATAAATGCCGGAGGTGCATGTCAATGCAGCTCCGGCGCTAACTAACCTGCTCTCTTTAGGGGACTAAGTAGAACAGCTCTTTACTTAATGTCAATCTGTTTCTTCATGCTTTTCTCACTTTTATTAACAGTAATATTCAGAATACCGTTTTTGTAAGAAGCATTAATAGTATCAATATCTGCATTATCCGGCAGTGTGAACGTCCGGCTAAAGCTGCCATAGTGTGATTCCACCCTATGATACTGCTTGCCATCTTCTTCTTTTTCAAACTTTCGTTCACCACTGATGGTCAATGTATTATTATCAACGTTCAAGTCAATGTCTTTCTTATCCATTCCCGGAACTTCTACATCAATTATATACTGTTTTTCGGTTTCGGAAACATCGATGCTCGGCGCAAAAGTGCTCTGGCGTGTTGATAATGCATCATTAAAAAACTCATCCATGATGTCAGAAAATCTTCTTCCTGCTACGTCGCTGCCTGGTCTGTTAAATCTAATAAGTGTCATTGTTCTGTCTCCGTTTGGTTTAAAATTAACAACTATTTGTTTAATACAGTTGCAACCTTGGTGCCAAACCGGGAAATACCTGCCATTCCTGACAACCGTGTCCAGGAACTCTGCATGTTTTTCACTAATAACAACGAAGTAAGACCCTTTGACATTATGTAAAAGACAGGCTGTCTTTATATGGCTGTAAAATTGACCGTATACTGCCTGAAACTTTGGGTTTGAAAGTTTTTTATAGCTCCACTCTCCTGAAAAGTCGGGATTTCGCTAACACGTACAAAAAATGAGCACTTCGTGGGAATCGCTTCGCTCGGAACGATAGGCTCTCAACTTGTCATACTGCTTTTTAGTGTGATAGGAAGTGATGGAGACTGACATTACCCATGTAATACAGAATTTTGAATGAATTTTATTGCAGTACAACATTTTAAAACGTAAAGGTTATCTGTTGTTCATTTTGGCTTGATCCAAAACGAACCAAAAGATCAAGGCTGTGAATAAATTGGCGCGCTCATTGTAGCTGCGCTGATCAATTCGAATGGTCCATCACGGGTTGTCACTGTAATCAAAAGACTTGGCCGGTAACGAATTGTTCTTTCGCGCATCTACAGATTCACTGCATCGCCAATTTATTCAAGGCCGGGTAGTTTATTCAACATATGTCATCACCAGCGTATAATTTCTTATGGTAATGTTAGGGACAAAGGATGGTGTTTAAACAAACTGCCAGCACTTTTCTACAGATGGCTTTTGTTCCACTCTTTGGCGACTAAAAATGCCATTTCAAGGCTTTGTTCGTAGTTCAGGCGCGGATCGCAGTAGGTTTCATAGTTAATTCCAAGCCCTTCTTCTTTCAGGCCATTTGCTCCGCCCACACATTCGGTAACATTATCGCCGGTAAGCTCGAGGTGAACGCCACCCAGGTTGCTTCCTTCCGATCTGTGTACCTGGAATGTCTCTTTAATCTCACTCAGGATATCATTAAATCGCCGGGTTTTTACATTATCGCCGGTTGCGTAGGTATTTCCGTGCATGGGGTCGCAGCTCCATACTACAGGATGGCCCTTCTGCTTTACTGCCCGGATAAAGGAAGGCAGATGTTTACTGACGTTTTTATGCCCCATCCGGGTGATGAGCACAATTTTACCGGCTTCGTGTGCCGGGTTAATGGTATCGAGCAGGTTCAGCAGATTATCAATATCAAACGGCATCCCTACTTTGATGCCTATCGGATTTTGAATTCCTTTTAAATACTCAACGTGGGCGCCATCGAGCTGCTGTGTGCGATTTCCCAGCCACACCATGTGTGCCGTAAGATTAAACCAGCCCTGCTTTCGGGGTACTCTTCTGGTTTGAGCCGACTCATAAAAAAGGTTCAGCGCCTCATGTGAGGTATAAAAATCTACTTTATCGGATGTATTCAGTTTATTTGGCGTGATGGCGTCCATAAACTTAATCGCCTTGTTGATGGTATTCACCATCTGTGCGTACTCCTCATAAAACTCGTTGTTTTTCATGAAATCGAGTTCCCACTGCTCGGGATGCTGCAGATCTGCAAACCCCTCATCAGAAAGAGCTCTCAAAAAATTGATGGAGAGTGCGGCTTTTTCATAGGCCTTCAGCAGACGGATGGGATCAGGCTGCCTTGCCTTAACATTAGGCATATAACTGTTGATCAAATCACCCCGGTAATTGAGCATTTTTTCGCCATTCACCACTTCAAAATCTTTTGAACGGGGTTTTGCGTACTGCCCGGCAACACGGCCTACTCT
>SLPZ01000046.1 GCA_007131725.1 Balneolaceae bacterium | reverse complement strand
TTTAGGGTGAATTGGCTTCACCTAAATAAGTGAAAATTCACGAGCCAAAAAAGCCTAAATACAACCTATTTAGACCCTTTTTTGGCTCTTTTTATTTATTACCTGCGGATTTAAGGAATTAATAAAATCATAAATTTTAATTGTTTAGAAAGCTATTTATTTGTTTGCGCGCATCTTCGAGTTCAGAAATTAAACCATGCCCTCCCTGTTCAAATAGAACAAGTTTTGAGTCATTAATTCGCTGATGTGCATATTCTGCATGGTTGTAACTTACCAGTCCATCATTTTTTGAATGAATAATTAGAGTGGGCACGCTGATGTTATCAGGAATCTTAAAATCCTGAATAATTAATCCATCTATGATTGTACCCTTTTGTCTCAACGACATAGGGTGCATCACATCCAGCAACTCGTTGGCAAGTTCTTTCTGTTCGGATGTAAATGTTTTATAGTCATCGGAAGGAATTCCAACAAGGCTCAGGATTTGCGTCTTGAAGGCTTTTGTAAAAAACCAATAGGCAAAATCCGATTTTTGGATGGTCTGAATGATTTTGATGAAAAATGGGTCTTTGTCATTCGGATTGGGCGGTGTGCTTACCGAACTTAATAGAACCAGTTTTTCCATCCGCTCAGGAAAATCATTAGCAAACTGCATCGATGACGGACCTCCCGCCGAAACTCCGATAACACTTACCTTATCAATGCCCAGTTCATCCAAAAGAATCCGATACTGTTCAGCCTGAAGCTTAGCAGAATATTCTTCAGGGATATCTGAATTGAGGTAACCAAATTTAGATGGTGCAATAAACTGATAATCTCCATCCAGGCAAATTCGTCCCAGCCACAATCCCTGGTCAAATCCACCTCCCGCACCATGGATTAACAATACAGGTTTACCCTGTCCACTGATTGCGTACTCCATCAGCCCGAATTCGGTTTCCAATAGCCTTGATTCGCTTCTTAACCTTTCTTTCGCTTCATTTATCTGTTTTTGATAAGATGGAAAAACTATCAAAAGTGTAATCAGAATAAGCGCTGCAAAGCCAATCAGGATGAATAACATCATTCTCATAAAATTTATCATATTTTTTGTTTGAATGAATAAAATTTAGTAATTCACTTATTATTGAATGATGGAGCAAATATTGAAATATATTCTACATTATTTATGTTAATATAAAATAATGAGGATAAAGTGAAGGTATTTAAAAAAAGAAAAGTACGAACTTCTATTCTCACTAATGATTTACACTCAAAACAACCTGAAAATGTTTTGAATCCAGTCGAATTTTTTTTGAGCTGTTATTTAACCCATCCTTTGGTAATGAATGAATTCTCCCTGTAACTTTTTGAAGTTTATTCAGTTGGATAATCTGCACAACATTAATTTTTCACCAAAAACAAAGAGGATTGCACAGCACACACCAAGATCCCAGCGTATTGCGTGGTTATCATGGTGAGTTGATACTGTGCAATTCTAAATAATCTTATAGGTTGGGCATTTCATTCATCAATGATGCCAATCAAAACCGCCAGCCGACTGCCACCTGGGGTATGAAAACCACGAGATCAAAGGGAGATTCGCGGCCGGATTTTTCTTCAAGCCGGGGCCAGTCGTGCTGTGCCCACACGGGATGGCCAAGGCCCGGCATCACGAAGAGTGATAGGTTGGAGGTCAGATCAAACCGGTAACCCGCCCGGTACTCCACCCACAGCTCGAACCCTTTATAAGTTTGCCCGTCCACGTACGATTCGAAGTGGTTGTAAGCCGGCCAAAGTTCAACTTCAACGGCAAGGTTGCGCCAGATATAATAACGGTAAGAGAGTATCATTGACCAGGCATTTGTCTGCCCGGCCGGGTCTATATCTTTGTTCCTCCAGTTCTGGAAGCCGATTCCGAATCCCAGTTCACGGTTCCCGGAAATTTTGTACCCGGCCTTGACCGCGTAAATCCGGGCTACGGGAGCAGTAAGGCTTGTTTCCACAGACCATTTGCTTTCAGCCCGTAATAAATTACCTGAGATGGTTGTATCAGCTACAGAAACAATATCTGCCCCTTCCACCAATGTATTGATGGCAAAAAGGTTGTTCCACATCAATAAAATCAAAATTAAAAATATAGTTTTCATGATTTCCTCATTATGTAAAAGACGTAGCTGTAAAATTCTTTGTAGGTTTGATAGAGATTCATCTCTGTCTCTAACTCATTTTCAACAATCCTGCGGGCTTCGGCAGCATTGTCATAAAGATTCAAAAAGCCCTGTTTCTGCGCTTTCATCAGATCGTAATAATTTTGCTGCCAACCATACTCAGGCAGGGTGAGAGTTGCCAGTGGCCGGTAGCCGCACTTTTCAATCACAGCAAGTTTTTCAGTTACGGTTCCGATTTCGGGATATTCCGTGATCCAGTAATCACGAATCTCTTCCGGAATGTCCTGTTGAAGCCAGGTGATTTCCGAGGCCACGAGATACCCGCCTGGCTTAAGCAGCCGTTTCCACTCTTTGAGCCCCCTCTCAAATCCCATAATGTAGATGGAGCCTTCCGACCAAATCACATCAAAAAAATGATCATCGAAGGGAAGTTCAAACATGGATGCGTTGTGTGTGACAATCGATCCGTTCAGTGATTCCTTTTTTGCCTGTTCATTCAGCTTATTCAGAAAAGAATCATAAACATCCACTGCAGTGATATTACAGGTAGTAATGCGTGCCAGCGTCTGGGTCTGCCGCCCCGTCCCGCAGCCCACATCAAGAATTCGGGTATTTTCAGGGAGGTGTTCCAGTAAACGGAAAGCCAGTTCGGTGTACTTGTCATCACCCGGCCCCTGCCTGTCGAGTGTTTTAAAAAACTCTGTGAAATAATCTGTCATTTTTTTCTTGTTTTAATCAGGTTCAAATTAAATTAAGATTGTGTTTAGAAATCTGAATTTGATTTAAAATTTGCTTTAGTAATGTTAGAAGTCCCCTCCTTTTCAAGGAGTATGTGTTTAGCGCTTGTAAAGTGACCTTGAAGCGTCTGAAGCATAGCGTCCCGACTGCTGTCGGGAAAGCGTCACTGTATTGCCATCAAAAGAACGCTTCAAGGAGCTTACGCACGCTTGAAGGTTCTTGAAGTCTTCTCACACAGGAGGGGAGCTTCTTAATCGTAATACAAATCAAACTCAGATTAATTTTTTTTTACTTTAAACATATCCAAAACTATCGGTTCTACTTATAATTGAGCCAATTCCGGTTCGGACTTCGTCCCGGCTTTCTGCTCATTATTTTTATCATTGAAAAGCTCATCCAGCCAGTCGAAAACGATGTGGCGTATCACCGTCAGGTTGGGAAGCATATTTTTGCCTCCGGCACCCATTTCTGCTTTGCCAATCACCATATCTTTTTTTGGATGCCGGATTTTATCCAGGGCGTCCACATGGAATTGGTGTGTTGCCGGGTAGGCCAGCTCATCTTCGCCAACCATCAGCAGTGTTGGGCATTCGATGCCGGACGGATCTGTCGTAAACTCTTTGCAAGCATCCAGCCACTCCTGGATGGTGTTTACATTCCATCGCCACTTGTATACATCCATCACATTGTATAAACCCGCCAGCCATGATCCGAAAACTCTTGCACCAAACTTGAACAGTGCAGAATTTTCATATTTAACCAGGGTTTTCAGTTCTTTGGCCTGCACAAGATAATCGTACATGTTCAGGATGATACTATTTGCAATAAGGGCTTTCACACGTTTGTCGTGCGAGGCGGTTTTTGTTGCGGAATAACCACCAAGGCTCGGGCCGAACAGTGCCAGTTTTTCCATATCCACATCCGGCCTGGATTCCAGGTAATCAATCACCTTGCTTGCGGGTTTATCCATATCCGGGCGCATAAACATGCCGTGTACGGCCGTATTGCCCATCCCGGGCAGATCAACAGTAATGACGTTATAGCCGCGCTCATTATCACCGATGCCGAACAGAAGGCACATATCCTCACTGAAGGATTCCCCGCCGCCAACAACATACAGTGTTGGCCGCTTTTTGTTGGAATTGTCCGGTTTGATGAAGTATCCGGGCAATTTCTTCCCTTCAAAATCGATATCAATGGCTTCGATGGGTGGACTGTAGAGTGCGGCTGCTTTCCGGAAGTGTTTTACCGAAAGGTCCCGGATTTCATTGTAACGCCGGGTTTCTCTTACCGGGCTCAGATTCATCAGTGCTGCACGATTCAGATAATACGCACGCAGAAATTTTTCACGTGCTGTGATGATATGGCCGCCTGAGAGGCTCTTTTCAGCTTCCAGCTCTATAATGCCAGCCAGTTTGGTGAGTTCTCTCACCCAGGCTTCCGTGTCGTACTGCCCAACATTTCTTACCGCGTAAAACGCCTCCCCAATATCGGCGCCGCCCCTGGCTCCAAAAGCCAGCAAATACGAAAAGTAGGCGTCAACAATTGGGTTCTTGTAGTAGAACTTCATTCTGCCCACAAGGGGCTTATTGTATTTCGGTACTTTGTATTGAGGAACTATAACCCCATTTTCTGTTTTATTACTTGTTGCTTTCATCTCTTTGTGGTTCAAGGTGAATAATTGATTGCTTCAATAAAAATTTACCTATTCGGAGATGATTGGCTGTGGTAAAAAAAGAGGTAAGTTTGGTAAAAATTCAGGCTGAAGTGAAAAAATTATTCCGATACTCAGCAGGCGTGTGACCGCTCATTTTCTTGAAGAATTTCACAAAATGGCTGTAATCATCAAAATTTAAAGACCATGCCAGCTCCTTGATTTCCGTGTCGGTTGTGGTGAGCAGGGTTTTGGCATGCATAAAAAGAATCTCGTTGATGATATTTTTTGGTGTGGTATTGTATACCTTCTTAACCGATTCGCCCAGGTATTCAGGAGTTACCCCAAGCAGCGAAGCGTAATACGTTACCGATTTATTTTTTTTATAGTGTTCAAAAACAAGGCTTTTGAATCTCGTCGCAATCCTTTGATACTTCATCTCAACAAAGCTTCCTGTTGTTTTCATCCGGGACACAATGCGGTTTACAAACACAATCAAAATCTGCATCAGGTTGCGTATCACGAGCATATTTTCTTCATTCATTTCTTTCTGCTCCAGCAGCATCAGTTCATAAAATTTGCTCAGCACATGGTAGTCTTCCTCGCTCAGATTTATGATCAGTGGCTGCAATCGGTGCAGAAAACCGTAACTCTCTGTCAGGTGGGCAATACTTCCCAGGTTTAAAAAATTCTCTTTCACATTCAAAACATAACCGCTCCAATCCCCTGTTTTTTCCCATTTCAGGATTTGTCCGGGTAAATAAATCACCATGGTGTACTTTTCAGTAACGGCATTGGTGTCGAAAACCCCAAGCTTTGCCTGCACCTCACTTCCCATCGCAAACTGGTAATAAGCGGTGCTGAAAGGCCCCATTCGCTCCACAATATTATCACCCAGGTCGCTGAAACGGAAAATATGAAATTCATCATGTTTCGATCTCACAGGTGCATTTGCATCAGAATAATAGTCGTTAAAATTTTTGTACGATTTTACCATCTAATCTGAGCTCATTTTCAGGGAGATTAAGCCGTATATCAGAAATTTACAGAAAAAGCCATAAATACCAGCGGAAGATTGATAATGGTATGCACAATCATCACCATAATCAGAAGGCAGGAGAATTCTGGAATTAAAGACACCGACCGAATCGATTTTTGGCTGCAGAACTTTGGCTTCGCGTTTCAGCACTACAATCTGATAACGAATTTACGGAAGTCTTTCATTATCATTATATCATAAAGTCTGTTATAGAATACTTAATCATTACTGAGAGAAAACAGAAAATAAACACCATTCCATTATGCTTAAATATCTGATATTGGGAATTATCGGCAGCAATGCTGTTTTCAACCCGTAATACCACTGAAACGTCCAACCATAACGACGAGCCAACGCTATCACAAACGAGTGGTGAACTGCCGCCGCTGATCGACCGGTAACTGTTTTTTGGTGACCCGGAATTTGCGGGAGCACAAATCTCGCCCGATGGTAATTATCTTTCGTTCCGAAAGGAGCTGGACGGGAAGATGAACGTGTGGGTAAAAGGGATTGATGATGATTTTGAAGAAGCTTGGCCGGTAACGGCAGATACTGTTCGCCCGGTTACCACTTATTTCTGGAGCCAGGATTCCCGCTACATTCTGTACGTTCAGGATGACGGAGGAGATGAAAATTTCAATATTTTTGCGGTCGATCCGCGGGATGAACCCGAAGAAGGCAAACAAACTCCTCCGGCGAGGAATCTCACACCGCTTGAAGATATTCGTGCAATGATCTATTCGGTGCCAAGGGAGACCCCCGATTATATGGTTATAGGATTGAACGACCGCGACCCGCAGTATCACGACGTGTAACGGCTGCACATACCCTCGGGTGAGAAAGAGTTGCTGGTTGAAAATGATGAAGGAATTGCCGGCTGGAATATAGATCAACAGGGAAATGTTCGGGCGGCCAGCCGTCAAACCGATGATGGCGGCACAGAGATCCTGCGGGTTGACAGTGATGAGATGGAACGCATCTATTATACTACTGCAGAAGAGAATGCAGGTATTGCACGTTTTCATGAAGATGGCACACATGCCTACATGGTAACTAACCGGGGGGATGATGTGGACCTATCGCGCCTGGTTTTGTTCAATCTTAAGACCGGAGAAAAAGAGGAGATTGCATCTGACCCGGAGGGTGAAGTTGATTTAGGCGGAGCCATTTTCTCGAATATCACCAATGAGATATTAGCCTTTGTTTATGTGGGTGACCGACAGCGGGTCTATCCGCAACAGGATGAATTTGCCAGGGATTATGAATTTCTGGTCGATGAGTTTGGCGATTTAAATTTGAGCATTTCTTCCCGAACCTATGATGAGCGCACCTGGCTGGTATCGGTGAGTAAGGATGTGAACCCAAGTTCGGTTTATACGTTTGACCGGGACAGCCGGGAAATATCCCTGCTATATGAGAGCCGGCCCGATCTGCCTTCCAAATATCTTGCCGAGATGAAACCGGTCAGGTTTACAGCCAGGGATGGGCTTGAAATCCCCGGCTACCTGACAATTCCCAAAGGAATGGACCCCGAAAATCTGCCGGTGGTGATAAATCCGCATGGCGGGCCTTGGGCCAGAGATACCTGGGGATATCGGGCTGAAACCCAGTTTTTAGCGAACAGAGGATATGCTGATTTTCAGATTAACTTCCGTGGATCAACCGGGTTCGGCAAAGAATTTCTGAATCTCGGTAACAAGGAGTGGGGAACCGGCTACATGCAGCACGACATCACCGATGGTGTGAAATATCTGATCGACGAAGGAATAGCCGATCCTGATCAGGTAGCGATTTATGGCGGCTCGTATGGCGGTTATGCCACGCTGGCCGGGTTGGCATTCACCCCTGAGTTGTACGCAGCAGGAGTATCGTTTGTAGGTCCTTCCAACATCATAACACTTCTGGAATCCATCCCGCCCTACTGGGCACCGATGATAAAAATGTTTCACACGCGCGTGGGTGATCCCGATGATGAGGAAGACAGGCAGCGGTTGAAAGAACAGTCTCCGCTTTTCGCGGCTGAAAACATAACGGCTCCTCTCCTGGTGGTTCAGGGTGCTAATGATCCGCGCGTACCCCAAGCTGAATCCGACCAGATTGTGGTGGCACTTCGGGAACTGGACCGGGATGTGGAGTACATTGTGGCACCTGATGAAGGTCACGGTTTTGTTGGTGAAACAAACCGACTTGCCTTTTACACCGCTATGGATCGGTTTTTTGCCACTCATCTTATAGGACGATGGCAAGAGGATATGCCGGACGAAATCCGGGAGACTCTTGAACGAATAACGGTGGATATCGAAACAGTTGAACTGCCAGAAGAAGTGGCCGGACTGGATGAAGCACGAATTATCCCTCTTCCTGATCCTGATATTGCCCATATGCGTGAAGGAGAAAAAAATTACAAAACAACACTTTCTGTGGGAGGCCAGCAAATGGAGGCTCAGGTCAAACAGAAGATTTCATTCGAAGATGATCGTTTGCTGATGGTTGAGTTGGCAGAAATACCCGGCATGGAGACAACCTCCGATTCGGTTTACATCAAAAAGGATGGATTCCTGCCAATATCACGCCAACTACACCAGGGGCCTATTTCGATAAGCCTCAGCTTTAGTGACGAAAAAATTGAAGGAACCATTGATCAGGCAGGGCAAACAATGCCGATTGAGCAAGAGCTGGAGAGCTCCATTTTTGCCAGTGATCGCGCTCTACACCTTACCGTGAGCGCGCTGCCGTTGCACGAGGAGTACCAGACTACTTTTTGTACTTTTAATCTGATGAGTCAGCAGGTAAAAGTAATGCAGCTCGAAGTTAAGGATTTGGAAGAAGTGGAAGTCCCGGCCGGTGAGTTTACGGCCTACCGTGTTGAGTTCAAGGATATGGAGAGCGGCGAAAACGGCACGGTGCTCTGGATAGATCCGGAAGATCGAACCATTTTAAAATCGGAGACCCAACTGCCCGCTCAGATGGGTGGCGGCCAGGTTGTAAGCGAACTCGAAAGTTTGTAGCAATATGATTTGGGCTGAGGAGTTACCCTCATTTTTTAAATCATTTTCCTTAGAAATCTTTCATTCTTTTGTCTTGCTATTTTACGTGACTTCGACAAATGAATTTAGAAATGACTTTGAGGCTATCCAAAAAGAGCGTAAAGCTGCAAAAACATAATCAATTTTGTCATACCGGAGTCCGATCCCCCCAAATGGGATGGGCAAACAACTATTGCCAAAATCCGTCATTTCTGACTTGATCAGTAATCTCCAAACGTAGTTTCAGGTCATCTATATGCAAAGGGTGGAGATTTCACTCCGCTATCGCTGCGTGTTCAAAAAATGAGCGTGTCGGCGCACTGGATGACGATTTGAAGTGTGGATTGACGTAAAGTAAGTGCGGATAGGCAGTTTAATCGTTAAAGCTTATTAATCATACTGGCCTGGTAAGCAGCGCCGAAGCCGTTGTCGATATTTACCACACTGAGGCCTGTGGCACAGCTTGTCAACATTCCGAGCAGGGCAGAAAGCCCCTCAAAATTGGCGCCGTAACCGATGCTGGTAGGCACGGCAATCACCGGTTTATCCACCAGTCCGCCCACAACGCTTGGCAGTGCTCCTTCCATACCTGCTATCGCCACAACAACCCTGGCTTTCCGGATCTCATCCAGGTTGTTGAACAACCGGTGTATTCCGGCAACGCCCACATCAAAAAAGCGCAGCACTTTGTTATCAAATATTTCGGCAGTTACGGCAGCTTCCTCGGCAACCGGCAGGTCGGAGGTGCCGGCTGTTACAATAGCAATGGGAGTTTCGGGATAAACCGGTTTCTTTTGCCGGATGGTTATACATCGTGCCGTTTCATGATATTCAGCTTTATCACTGATGTTTTTTACACCCTCAAACATTTCAGGGGTGATTCTGGTAGCCAGGATGTTGTTCCCCGTTGATAAAAGATATTCGAGTATTCCTTTGAGCTGCTCCGCGGTTTTACCCTGCCCGAAAACCACTTCCGGATAGCCGGTTCTCATTTCCCGGTGATTGTCAATTTTGGCATAGCCCAGTTCTGCGTAAGGCAGGTTCAGCAAGTTTTGATACGCTTCATCAGTACTGATTTCGCCGGTTTTAACTCTCTCCAGCAGATTTTTTAAAGACTCTTTGTTCATTTCTCATTTAAATTTTTCAGAATGGCTTTATCCATATTTCCGGTTTTATAGCCTTCCAGGTCGATAGATACAAAACTGAAACCAAGGCTTTTAAAATAGGGCACCACACGGTTAATCATTTCACTTTGGGCAAGATCTGCAATTTTTTCGGGATCCACTTCAATCCGCGCAATATCATCATGCTTTCTGACGCGCACCTGGCTGAATCCCTCCTTCATCAAAAAGAGTTCGGCGTATTCAATCTGCCGCAGGTCTTGATCACTCACATGCGTATTGTACGGAATTCGGGTGATGAGGCAGGTGTTGGAAGGCTTATCCCAAACCGGAAGACCCATTTTTTTCGACATCTGCCGGATGTCCTCTTTGGTGAACCCGGCCTCCCTGAGCGGACTCCTTATATTCTGTTCCTTCACAGCCCGCAAACCCGGCCGGTATTCCTGGGTGTCATCGGCAATGGTGCCGTCTGCGAGTGTATCAAAACCGAGATGGCTTACCTCATCCCAAAACCGCGTAAACGTGATAGATTTACAGTGATAACAGCGGTTATGTGGATTTTCGCGAATTTTATCATCCACACCCACTTCAAAAACGTGATGTTTTACGCCAAGTTCTTCGGCAAATTCTTTGGCTTCTTCAAGCTCCCAGTCAGCAAAATAGGGCTGCTTCATGGTCAGTGCCGCGAGATCTTCTGCCGGTGCTTCTTTGGCTGCGGCCAGAAGAAACGTGCTGTCCACTCCCCCCGAATAGGCTACGGCAATTTTCCCAAGATTCCGCAGCAGCTCTAAAAGATTTGAATATTTTTGATTCAATTCTGCTTCTGTTGATACGTTATCCAGGCTCTTCATAACTCTCTGGTTTCATTTGTTGAAATTCCGATTCAATGATGGTGTAGACCTCACGTAAGGAAAGCCGGTGTTTTTCTGCCAGCATTTTGCAATCCTCGTATTCCGGTTTCCATTTTATCAAATTGCCATTGTGATACGCCTTTTTGATGGCCACTTTTCCCAACGATGTAGAAACCGTTTCGGTACTTCGCTCGAGCATATATCTTGAAACCGTTTGATAACGAACCCCAAGCGTAGTTGTCTGTTTGAGCAAAATTTCAGAGAGATCTTTCTTTTTCTCATGGCCGCAAAGTACACTGAGAATTACAGCAGGCCGGTTTTTTTTCATGATGGTTGGCGTGATGAAAACGTCCAGGGCGCCTTCTTCAAAAAGTGCATCCATCACATCGCCGTAAAATTCCGGGTTCATATCGTCAATGTTGCATTCAATCAGCGTACATTCTCCTGTGGATAATGCCTCTTCTTCCAGCTCTCCGAGATATACCCGCAAAATATTGGGCCGTTCCGTATCGCGCTGGCCAATTCCATAAGCGGTTTTCTGCGGTTTGAACCTGATCTGATCAGTAAACTCATCAACATTGGCGGCAAGTATGGCGGCGCCGGTTGGAGTGGTGGCTTCGTGGGGTGTTGAGCCAAGTTTTACAGGAATATCTTTCAAAATTTCGGCGGTAGCTGGGGCGGGTACAGGCATCAGTCCATGTGCGCATTTTACCATACCACTGCCCAGTTCCACGGTTGAACTCAGAATCCGGTCCGGATTCAGATATTCCAGGCAAATCGCAGCTCCCGTAATATCAAGGATTGAATCTACGGCGCCCACTTCATGAAAATGAATCTCCTCAACTGGAACACCGTGTATTTTTGCTTCCGCTTCTGCGATGAGTTTAAACATCTTCAGGGCACGGCTTTTGGTTTTTTCAGGAAGGCCGCTTGTTTCCAATATCTGTTTGATGTCATCATAATTACGATGAATGTGGTGGTGATGATCTTCGTCACCGTGGTGATTATGATGATCGTGGTGACCATGATCGTGATGATGATCATGTTCATCTTCAACAATAATATCCACCCTTGTTCCCTCAATGCTTTTTCGCTGATCCCGTTTAAATTTGATCTGCCAGCCATCAAGTGGCAGTTTCTTTAGTTCACTCACCAGGTGGTCCGGATCAACACCGGCATCAATCATGGCTCCGAGGTGCATGTCGCCGGAGATGCCGGCAAAACAGTCGTAGTAAAGGATTTTCATGTTTCAATCTAATTCTGTCAGTATTCGTGGCACGACTTTGAGGCGTGCCACGAGTATATTGTACCACGGCTTAGAGGCGTGCCACGAATCATTAGTGCATCATTGAAAAATACAGAAAGATTGCCAGACAGACAGCCGGTTTTCGTCAGAGTTCGTAAAATAATTCATTCACTCCGAAACTCATGATGCTTCTGACATCTCTTTTTTCTTTGCCGCCGGAATTTTTATCGTCACTTTTGTTCCCTCTCCTTTTTTGCTTTCTATATCAAGGCTGCCATCATTTTTACTAATCAGGTTTTTGCACAGGTTTAATCCCAGGCCTGTTCCTTTTTCTCCCGATGTTCCGCGTGTGGAGTGATACTCATCAGTTGTGAGCAGTTTCCGGACAGTTTCTTCATCCATGCCAACACCATAGTCCTGAACAATAATTTCAACAAAATCATCGTCTGTTTCAAAAGCTTTAATTTCAACTTTACTGCCTTCCGGGCTGAATTTGATTGCATTATTCAGCAGATTGTAGATTACAATAGAAAGCATATTAGTATCAGTAAACAATTTTAATCCCGGCGGGATGACAGAAACAATAGAAATGTTCTTTTTACTGGCTGCTGATTCTGCTTTCTTCAGCGTATGCCGGATAATTTTATCCGCTTCTATCAATTCTGGGTTAAATTGAATTATATCGGATTGATCTCTCGCCCAATCGAGAAGATTTTGCAGAAAATCCATGAATTGTGAGGCCGCCTGATCCAGGTGAAATATGAATTCTTTCATCTCTTCTAAATTATCTTCGACTGCACTATCTTTCAGAAGGCTGGTGAATCCGACAAAACTGCTGGCATGGTTTCGAAGATCATGCCCGATGATTGAAAACAGGCGGTTTTTGGTTTCATTGGCTTTGCGCAGTTCCTCTGTTCTCTCTCGCACCTTTTGTTCCAGCTTTATTTTCTGGATTCGAATCTGCCGAACCCGGTAGCGGTAAATTCCAAATATGATGAACAAAATGAATACAACTGCTAACCCGATGAACCAGGCCGTTCGCCAAAAAGGAGGAGTGATTTGAATGATGACAGAGGCATACTCTTCGTTCCAGATGCCGTCAGGGTTTGCACTTCTTACTTTAAAGGTATATTCGCCGGGGTTCAGGTTTGTGTAAGTGGCCCTTCGCTGTGTATCCACAACATTCCAGTCGTCATCAAACCCTTCAAGCTTGTAAGCGAACCGGTCTGCTTTGGAATGGCTGAAATTTAGAGCGGCATATTCAAGCGTTATAACCGAGGAATTGTGTGGTAATATCAGCCTTTCGGTTCTGTTGATGTGTTGTTGCAGCGGCGAATCTCCGCCTACGGGCACAGATTCGTTAAAGAGCAGAAAATCAGTGAACACGACAGGATGAACAGTTGAATCTGCACGAATGCTGTCCGGATGAAACTTCTGGAATCCAAGCACACCGCCAAAATAGAGATTTCCTTTACGATCTTTTAGAGCTGAACCAGGCAAAAACTCCCGGATATTGAGTCCGTTTTCAAGATTAAATGTTCTGGATTCATTCTCATCAGGACTAAATCGAACCAGCCCGTCGTTTGTACTCAACCACAAATAGCCGTTATCATCTTCAGCAATTGCATGAACAATGTTATTTGGTAAATGCTGTTCAGTTGTGGCATAAGGTACAAGTGTATCTTGGTTACGGTCGAATTTCATCAAACCGGCACCGCGAGTACCAAGCCAGAGGCGTTTTTCACTGTCTTCATAAATAGTCTGCACAGCACTTCCGAAAAATATGGAATGTTCGTTGATGTCATAAATTGTGAATTGACGGGAATCTCTGTCCAGCCGGTTCACAACACCGCCGTAGGTTCCGATCCAGATATCTCCGAAACTGTCTTCGTAAACAGCACGTGCCGCCTCATTTTGTAAAGCTGAAGTATCCTCTGAATCATCCGGATTGGGGACATACCAATAATAAGTTTCATCTTGAGGATTAAATTCGGTTACACCTCCCCAGTTTGTGCTGAACCATAGATGGCCGTCTGAAGATTCATAGATATCAAAAACAAAATCACTGCTCAGGCTTTGCGGATCGTTTTGCCGGTGTCTGTAATTGAAAAACAGATCCTGCTGTTTATCATACATGTCCACACCCTGGCCGTAGGTAGCCAGCCAGATTCCGTATTCGTTTTCATGAATATCCAGTATCACATCAGATGATGGATTTTCCGGATTATTGGGATCTGCGTAAAATCGCTGGAAGTTTTCTGTTACCGGATTGAAGATGTTAAGCCCACCTCCATCGGTACCCACCCAGATGTCTCCATTTTCATCTTCATGAAGTGCCTGAACCACATTATGACTCAGACTTCGGGGATTTTGCGGTTCATTCTGAAAATGCCTGAATACTTCCTCAGTTAATTCGTGATAGTTGATGCCCCCTGCAAATGTGCCAATCCAGATAATATTTTCCCGGCTTTCGTGAAGTTTTATAATTCCGTCATTGTTTAAGGAATAAGGATCGTCCGGGTTGTGGTTAAACCGGTAAAATATCTGCTCTTCTCTGTTAAACAAATTTAGACCTCTGTTTCCGGTTGCAAACCAGAGATTTCCACGGTTGTCTTCCAGTATGGAAAAGCCGGAAATTCCGCTGTAGCTGAACGGATCATCAGGATCGTTGATGAATTGATTGAACGTTTCATCATCTCGATCAAACTGAAACACACCCTGATCTTCGGTGCCAATCCACAAGATTTCATACCGGTCTTCATATATTTCGCGAACCAATCCGATTCGTTTATTTGAATCCTGGTCGAAATGTAAATATCGTTTAAATTCACCCGTTTCTCTGTTCAACCGGTTTAAACCGTCAGCAGTACCAACCCAGAGAGTACCATTACTGTCTTCGAAAAGTACTGTTACGTCATTGTTCGATACGGTTGTCGCATCATTTGTTTCAGAATAAATTCTTCTGAAGGTTCCATTTTCTCTGTTCATGAGATTGAGGCCATGGCCGGTACCCACCCAAAACATACCTTCACTATCTTCCAGAATTGTTCTCACTGTGTTGTAGCTTATTGTCTCTTCATCGTCTTCAATTCCGGAAAAATTAGTGAACCGTTCTGTGTCCCTGTCGTACAGGCTGACGCCATTTATCTGGGTGCCGAACCACAAATCTCCATTCGAATCTTCATAAATCACATTGATATTATTGTCGCCGATGGAAGTTGGATCATCCGGTTTATAAGAATAGACAGTAAAGTTATAACCATCGTACCTGTTGAGGCCGTCCTGGGTTCCGAACCACATAAATCCCTCCGAGTCTTGCAAAATAGCCTGTACGGTTGACTGGGACAGCCCGTCACTTATGGTAAGGTGATGAAATCTTTTTGTCGGGCTCTGTGGAAAAGCTGCAGCCTGAATCAAGAAGATTAGAATGCCTAAAAGGTATAAACCTTTTTTTGTCATACGAAATCATTGTTTGAATTCCTCTGTCCCGAAGCTGAAAAAACTCTTGTTTTTAATGATCCCGACAGAAGAAAACCAGCGTATTTAGTGTATCTAATAAATATACGATAAATATTAGAATTATTTAATAGTATTGTTCGAGGAGTTACCCCATTTTTTAGGTAAATCCGAAGCCCAATTGCATGGAGTCCTGCTCAGCGTAGGGTGAGGCAGGTAATGTGCCCGCAGAACGCTTAAAAATGGCGTTCAGGCCATCACTC
>SLPZ01000210.1 GCA_007131725.1 Balneolaceae bacterium | reverse complement strand
TGAAATATTTGGGTCCAGAAGCAAAAATATTAAATGTGGATAACTTTTGTTTTTTGTGGATAACTTTAAAAACACTCTTTTCTGCGGTTTCAGCTAATATTTTATTCACATCCTCGAATTTCAAAAAAAAATCTATTAAAAGTAATATTTTGAATTTATGATTTTGTTAAATCATAAAGAGACGTTGATACTCTTAACAAATTGTTAAGTATTTATTGTGGATAACTTTGTTGTTTTGTGGAAAAGTAATTGATTTTTTTCTTGCTGTCTCACCCTCACACGAATATATTGGAAAGTAATAATTATGAGTTTTTAGATGGGTTTGTCCCCAGTTCATCAAACAGCAATGCAAACATCCGGTCAAACAGGAGAATGATTTATGAAATTTGAACGCCTTTACACGGAATCAAAATGGAAAACACCTTACGAATCGATCAAGTTCGAAAAGCGAAGGTCTGAAATAAAAAATCCCGATGGCTCTAAGATTTTTGAAATGAAGGATGTAGTTGTGCCTTCAAGTTGGTCGCAGGTTGCCACAGATATCATCGCACAAAAATATTTTCGAAAAGCCGGTGTGCCGGTAAAGCTGAAGAAGGTTCAGGAGAAAGGTGTTCCCAAGTGGCTGCAGCGCTCCGTTGCCGACGAAAAAGAACTGAATAAGCTGGATGAAGACAAGAGGTATACTCACGAGACTGACAGCCGCCAGGTATTCAACCGGCTGGCTGGCTGCTGGACCTACTGGGGATGGAAACACGACTATTTTGATTCCGAAGAAGATGCCAAAGTTTTCTACAGTGAGCTGTGCTACATGCTTGCCAATCAGATGGCGGCACCCAATAGTCCGCAGTGGTTTAACACCGGGTTGCACTGGGCGTATGGCATTAACGGGCCGGCACAGGGGCACTATTATGTTGAGCCCAAAACCGGTAATGTAAAAAAATCAAAAGACGCCTATACACATCCACAGCCACATGCCTGTTTCATCCAGAGCATTGATGACGATTTGGTGAATGAAGGCGGTATTATGGATTTATGGGTGCGTGAAGCCCGCCTGTTTAAATACGGATCTGGTACCGGGTCTAATTTTTCTGAATTGAGGGGAGACGGAGAAATACTGAGCGGCGGAGGAAAATCATCAGGATTGATGAGTTTTCTTAAAATTGGTGACAGAGCCGCCGGAGCTATCAAATCGGGAGGAACAACCCGACGTGCTGCAAAAATGGTAACTCTCGACCTGGATCATCCCGATATTGAGGAGTACATCAACTGGAAGGTGAGGGAAGAGCAAAAAGTTGCGGCCATTGTTGCCGGATCAAAAATCACCCAAAAGCATCTGAAAAATATTATCCAATTATGCCATAAACCGATTGAACTGGATGGAAAATCGTACAATGGTGCGGTAAGCCGCGATCCGATCAAAAATAAAGACCTTGGAAAAGCCATCCGCAATGCCAAGCGTGACCAAGTGCCCCTCAACTATATTGAACGGGTCATCCAGCTTGCAGGTCAGGGTTTTACGGATATAGAATTTGATGTGTATGACACCGACTGGAATTCTGAAGCCTACATGACTGTAAGCGGGCAGAATTCAAACAATTCGGTGCGGATTCCAAATAGTTTTATGAGAGCAGTGGTTGATAATGACGACTGGCAGCTCTACGGACGAATTGAAAAAAGAAAAGCAAAGAAAGAAGGCAGATCTCCCAACCCGATGAAGAACCTGAGGGCGCGCGATCTGTGGGATCAGATCAGTTACGCAGCATGGTCTTGTGCCGATCCCGGAACTCAGTATCATGATACGATCAACGAATGGCACACATGTCCTGAGGACGGGCTGATTAAAGCGAGCAATCCCTGCTCGGAATACATGTTTTTGGATAATACTGCCTGTAATCTCGCATCACTCAACCTGATGAAATATTTCAAAGATGAAGATTGCAAAGAATTCGATGTGGAATCGATTCGTCATGCCTCACGGATATGGACAACCGTCCTGGAAATTTCCGTGCTCATGGCTCAGTTTCCGTCAAAAGAGATTGCCGAGCTTTCGTACGTCTTCAGAACTCTTGGATTGGGCTATGCCAATCTCGGCGCTGCCCTCATGGTACAGGGTGCACCTTATGACAGCAAGAAAGGAATGGCCATAGCGGGTGCGCTCACGGCAATTATGCACATGAAGGCATACGCAACCAGTGCTGAACTCGCAAAAGAACTGGGCACTTTTGAAGGTTATGAGCGGAACAAAGAGCACATGCTCCGGGTGCTTCGAAACCACAGGCGAGCATCCTATTCGGTGGCCGATGAAGAATATGAAGGCCTCACCATCAAACCGATGGGCATTAGTGAAGAGCACTGCCCCGGATATCTGCTAAAAGCAGCACGGAAAGAATCAGATATTGCAGTGGAATTGGGCGAAAAACATGGCTACAGAAATGCCCAGGTGACAGTTATAGCGCCTACCGGTACGATCGGCCTTGTGATGGATTGCGATACAACCGGTATTGAGCCGGATTTTGCTCTTGTGAAATTCAAAAAACTTGCGGGAGGCGGATATTTCAAAATTATTAACCAGAGTGTGCCGCTTGCCCTTAAAAACCTGGGCTATAGTAAAAAAGAAATAAAAGAGATTGTTAGATATGCAAAAGGCTCAGCCTCACTTGAGGGTTGCCCGCATATTAATGCAGATAGTCTTTCGGAAAAAGGCTTTACCGTTGAGAAACTGAAAGCTATTGAATTGGCATTACCGGGAAGTTTCGATATTAAATTCGCGTTTAACCACTGGACACTCGGCGAAGATTTCTGCAAAGATGTTCTCGGTATAACCGAAGAGCAGCTCTCTGATCATAATTTTGATATGCTGCGATTTCTTGGTTTTACCAAAGATCAAATTCAGGAAGCAAACGATTATGTGTGTGGTACAATGACTGTTGAAGGAGCGCCGCATCTGAAAGAAAAAGATCTTCCCGTGTTTGATTGTGCGAACAGGTGTGGTCGCATCGGCACGCGATATATTTCTGCCAGCGGCCACATTAATATGATGGCCGCCGCACAGCCCTTTATTTCTGGTGCCATTTCGAAAACCATCAACCTGCCGAACGAGGCCACGGTTGAAGATTTCAAAGATGCATACATGGACTCCTGGGAGAAAATGCTCAAAGCCAATGCACTATACCGTGATGGTTCAAAACTGAGCCAACCGCTGAATGCAATGAGCGATGTGCTTGAAGAGCTCGAAGATGAGGATGTTGAAGAATCACGATCTGAGCAGGATCAGGTCATCAAAACAGCGGAGAAAATTATTCACAAATATGTGGCCCGCCGACAAAGGCTGCCGTACCGGCGCAGCGGCTACACTCAGAAAGTGAAAATAGGCGGGCAGAGCATGTACCTGAGAACAGGGGAATACGAAAATGGCCAGCTTGGTGAAATTTTCATAGATATGCACCGGGAGGGGGCAGCATTCAGAAGCCTGATGAACTGTTTTGCCATCTCCATTTCCCTGGGATTGCAGCACGGAGTTCCGCTTGAAGAGTTTGTGGATGCCTTTGTATTCACAAAGTTTGAACCCAGCGGAATGGTGAACGGCAGTCCTCACGTAAAAATGACAACTTCTGTGATAGATTATATTTTCAGAGAGCTTGCAGTTACGTATCTTGGTAGAGATGATCTTGCTCATGTGGCGCCTGAGGAAATCCTGATGCGTAAATTGCGGCCATCCGAAGAGCAGGAACTCGCTGATGAAGTTGCAAAACAATCAAAAACAAAAAAAACTGAACCGGTAACAGAAAAAGCAGTCGTGGCTCAAGCTGCAAGCCGTGAAGTTTCTGAAAGTGACTACGATCGTGCCAGGCAGCTTGGGTACACCGGTGATTCATGTCCGGAATGCGGAAGCATGACTATGATAAGAAATGGAACATGTCAGAAATGTATGACATGCGGTTCCACAACCGGCTGCTCTTGACATAACGCATCATCCGGTAAACCCCCGGATTGATGTTTGGCTTGATATGTCAAAATAAACCCGTCGGGAAGATATCCCGGCGGGTTGATACTTTTTAGCAGGCACGCCAAATAAAATTGTCAGCACTTTTCTTGTCTCAATTTCACCATCAACAGTTACAATGCTGTTTTTAAATTTTCCTGTTTCTGTTGCAAATCAAAACTTATTGCCTGATTAAAACACAAATCTGATGCGAATTCTCTACATCTTTCCTCATCCGGATGATGAATCGTTCGGCCCGGCCCCTGCAATGTCTGCACAGCTAAGACAGGGGCATGAAGTTTTTTTACTCACACTTACCAAAGGAGAAGCTACCAAGCAGAGACACAGGCTGGGAGTGGATAAAAAGGAGATGGGGGAGATCAGGTACCGCGAAATGCAGTGCGTGGAAAAAACACTGGCACTTAGCGGGATGACGGTGTTAAACCTGCCTGACGGTGAACTTAAAAACATGAATCCGATTGACATTGAAAAGATCATTGAAGAGAAGATTCATGAACTAAAACCGGATATCATCATTACTTATGCTGTGCACGGAATCAGCGGTTTTCACGATCATTTGGTGAGTCATGCGGTTGTAAAAAGAGTGTTTTGTAAAATGAAGCAGGAGGGAAGTTCCTATCCGAAACGCCTTGCATTTTTCACCAGAATGGGAGAGGTGGTAAAAGATGGAAAGTTCAGGCTGGAAGCTTCCGCTGAGGAAGAGATTGATTACATCGAAGTATGTTCTGATGATGATATTGACCGTTTTAAAAAAGCACTCGACTGTTACGAAACCTACCAGGAAATTATTGAGGCAAGCAAAGTTAAAGAGGTGACAACAAACGAAGTGCCCTTTGAAATTTTCGGTGAAGAACTCAAGAAGCCGTTAAATAATATCGCGGATGGTTTATGAAAATGAGAATTAGCCGGCTTCATAATTTCAACTTCTGTTTTGGATAAGGAAAAATACCTGGGAACGGAATTCACCTTTTGAGCCTGTCTGTTTCCGATGATTTTCGGGATTCGCAAGGTAGTTTAGAAGTTTGATCTCACAAACTTTGACGTTCATAAAAATTGATTTTTTATCTGAACAGCTTTCAAAAGCCCTCAGTTTTTATTATTGGTGGAGCTCTGTAAAATGAGTTAAAGACTTTTACGGGTATCGTGAAGGGAAATGTGGTGTTCAGAGAGAAGAATTTTAGATACGGAATGAGAGACAAAAACAGGTGGGTATAAAAAAAATACCGGAGTACATTCGCTCATTTCATCTTTTAGGAATCACTGAACAAATAAGCTGCGGATTTTCAGCTTTTCATCAATCCTGCCGTAGCATTCATGACGACTGTACTCACTATTAAATAAGACAAATTCCAAATGTTTGTCAATAAAAAAATCTTCGATTTATCCACAACATTTCAACAACTTTTGCACAAAGTTATCCACAATTTTTGAGGGAAATGGCTTTATAGAGCGTATAGGTGGATTTGCCTTTTCCATAAAATTTGTTCTATAAAGTTTACTGTGCGCGGAGACTGATTTTTTTAATCTAAATAGATTTAAAAAAGACTCAAATTTTATCTTTAGATGGGCTCCGTAAAAAAAACTAAAGACTGGTCATGTGAAGGTAAAGTTAGGAATCAGAAAAGGAGTTTAGAAATGGAAGACCGGACAAAACAGGTTGGCATAAAAAAAGTACCGGAGTACATTCGCTCATTTCATCTTGTAGGAATCATTGAACAAATAAGCTGCGGATTTTCAGCTTTTCATCAATCCTGCCGTAGCATTCATGACGACTGTACTCACTTGTAATAAGCAAAAGTTTCAAACCTTTGTCAATAAAAATTTCACCGATTTATCCACAACTTTCCCACAACTTTTGCACATAGTTATCCACATTTTAAAAGAAATATTGTTTTCTGCAGAGTATTGAGGGTTTATTTTGACTGAGGCAGGGGATTCCGGATTAAGACCTACAAGTTTTTAGTGCGTGAAAAGTGACTTTGAAGCGTTACCGGTGATTTTCCGGGATCCTTTGCCCAGGGATTTTCGGGGCAAGCGTCACATCGTCGCAAAAGAACGCCTAAATGATCCCGACCGCCGTCGGGACGCTTGAAGGTTCTTTTTTCGCTAAAGACATACTGGAAACCAGTCAGATCTAACCCAATTTTTTAAGCTTGACATGTCATTAGTGCCATCAACTTATCTGCAATCATTTTATAAAAATAGCAACAGCACAGTTCAAACCGAGTGATATCATAATTTAACAGGTAAATAATTTTAAGCTACCTGAAAAAAATCAGGCACCTGTAAAAATCCTGTGCTTCATTTTATAAATGGATTTAAAAAACGGCATATATGGTACTTTAGAAAAAATTGATAATTCCTGTCCAAAGTGAGATTTCTCCTCAAGGAATTTTAGCAGCGTGTTGAATGGATTGTTTTGAAAAAAATCATGAAATATTTTCAGGGAGGTGTCCGGGTGATGTTTTAACAGGTAAAGCAACATCATGTCATAAACCCGGAATCGGTAAGATGAAACCGGCTTGTCGGGTAGTGAATTCCCTTTTTCCAATGCCGATACAATTTCGCGGCACTGTTTGTGAGTTCGTAGAAACGTATAGCCAGACGTGGGTTTTGCATATCCGCCGCTCAAACCTATGTTCATTACATTTTTGCAATACAGAATACTGTATTTACGGTCTTCCATGGGGATGGCGCCTTTTTCTTTCCGGACAATTTGATAATTCTCTTTCGACAGGTTGTATTTCTTAGCCAGATATTTACGTAATTCTCTTTCATAAACATCCTCAGAAAGTAATTCTTCAGAAAAAACAGTGTACTCAACCAATGCAAGGTTTTTTTGATAGGGCAGGAGATACATAAATGTAACCCCGTTTTGCTGGGGAACATCAAAATCCATGAAAAGCGCCCTTTCAGAATTAAATAAATCAAATGACGTTTCTATTTCCCATCCCACGAAATGCTGAATAAGAGAATTATCTACTGTAGATTTATGAAAATCCCGGGGCTTTTTTACACTTTGGAAAACATATTTGGAAGTGAAAGTGCCGGTTGTGGTATTGGTGTGAGCCTTCTCGTCTGCAAATTCGAAATCAAGGATGGAGGTTTCAATTAAATCCACCCGGCTGCTATTTCGGGCAAGCTCAAGAATTGCAGAAGTATAGTCGATACTGCGAATGCAATGGTATTGATACTGGTGAATATCTTCTATAAAGATACTCTTCTGTGTTCGAACTTCAAGGTTTTGCCACGAACAATAAATCAGATCTTTCAAAAGGAATGTCTGATCGCTCCAGAAACACCAGGTCTTACTGTCATCCGGTGTAAGCGTTTGATCGATGAGCAGAATGCGCTGTTGTTCCAGTGATTCGGAATTCAGTAAATACCAAAGCAATGATAATCCGGAAGCTCCGGCACCGGCAATCACGATATCGTAATGTTTATTATCCATCAGCATAAAATAAAAAAACTCCGCCACACAGATTGGCAGCGGAGTTTTACCCTAAAGAACAGCCTCTGGCTGTTCAGAACTGCTTATTTAAACTAAGATCAGATTTTTGACTTAAAACCACACCCAAAAAAAATCCGTTCACCATTTATCTACATGAATTTTGTACACAGTTCAAAATGAAGTAAGCAGCCTTTTAGAAAAAAGTAGAATTGCGCCAACGAACGGGACAGTAAGAGAGTGCCGGAAAATGCAGAGATTTTGGATTCCTCGTCTGCCGGCTGCTGTTGTCCGGCTGACGAATATTTCTTTATGGATTTCGGAATTGCAAAATCGTTCGAAGAACATCTTGTGGGCTCACCGCCGCGATGCAATACATATCGGGTTAGGCAGTGTAACGCAGAGGAGTTCGCAGAGTGACGCAGTGTTTTTATAAAATCCAGGAATAGGATAATATTTTCAGCTTCCATGTAGTAATGTTGAACTGTCGAATCGTTAAGCAAAAACTGGCAGAGTGCGATAGCTCCTGCCAGAGTTGAAGCGGGTTCAGGTGTTGAAGTTCGCTTTGATCACGTTGAAGTGTTTAACTGTTGAATCCCAGCCCCGAAGTGGGCGCAATCAAACAGCCCGGGGCAAAGTGAGCAACGCGAAAGACGCCCTGGGTAAAAACGAGGAAGTAAACCACACCCCGAGCATGCCGGTATTTAGAAAGCAATGTATCATTCGAGGGGTTCTGGGAGGTATTGTGTTGGGAAAACGTGGAGTGGTTTGTGCAAGAGGGTTAACCGCCCCGATGCAATATATATCGGGACAGGCAGAGAGTGCCGGAAAACGAAGGTATTTTGCTAACTAACGTGAGTTCGATATAAGATCATTGAATTAGATGCATAAAGGCGTTGTAGTTCAAAAAGGGCGTCATCCCGCACCTGATGCGGGATCTCCAGCCGTTGATATAGGCAGGAGATGCCGCCTGTCCCATTGGTGGATCGGAGTCCGGCATGACGAAATTGATTATGTTTTTGCAATTTCACGCCCTTTTTCCTCAGCACCATATTCATTTTCCAAATTCTTATGTCGACCTGAGACTAACTATAATTTTATTTCCAAATTAACCTGTTCATAGGTTTTCATAAAAAGCGGAACAGAAATCGCTGCGGCATAACATACAATTCCGATAATTACGAAGATGGTTCCGATTTGATGGTCATACCCAAGAAGATTCCAATGCCGAAGCAAGTTATGCCAATCGTGCGCTTCCGGACCCAGATTGCCGATAAGCGGGAGCTGCCGTTTGCTTGCATCTGCCGCATAAAATGCAATACTGAACCAGGCAGATCCGAGCAGATAAAAGGCAAACTGCACACCCTTTGGAATTCGATTCAGGATAAAATAGCCCAGAATAATCAGTGAGAACAGAATTTCGTTGAGTGAACCACCCAAAATGGTAAGAATCCGGTTGCCAAAAATGCTGAAAAACGTATGCCCGGCTTCATGAACAATCAGCAAAAAATTGTTCATCAAAAATTTTTCGAGATTGATGGGAAAAGGAAAAGAATAGCTGATGCTGAAAAAAATGTTATAGTTCAGCACCCAGTGGGCCTGATGTATGTGATACCCTATAAACGGCAGCATGAGTATGGATAGCCACCAGTTTTTCAGAATAAACTTCCAGTCTGTATGTCTGTCCCACAAAGCCACAGTTTCGGTTTCTTATTCCACGTTGAAATTTGTTTTTTGAGTCAATTGCTGAAATGTTTTACGGCCCTTGAAATAATATTCAAAAACAATCAGCCCGGGAAATACAAGATTTTCCGGTGTTTTCCCATGTGTATATTGTTTTATTCTTCGCCGTTTCCCAAACATTTTTACGGCCATTTTATAAAATGCAAAATGAGATTTTATGATTGCAGCCGTATGAGAAATTTTTCCCATAAAAAGCAAACGGATGCCGGAAACACCATCCAGCACAAGGCGCAGGAATATTTTGGGCATCAACCCTCTGTCCAGATTTTTGGTGAGCATGCACAAACTGTTTCTGTAGTTGTAATACACTTTTCGGGGTGATTCGGAATCAAGCGAACCGCCACCGAGATGATAGACCACACTTTCCGGTTCATAAACAATGGTTTTATCCATCTTCAGACAGCGCCAGCAAAGATCAATTTCTTCCATATGGAATTCGAAATCTTCATCAAATCCGCCGGCTTTTATAAACAGATCTTTTTTGATGACAAATGCAGTACCAGATGCCCAGAATATTTTTACCGGTTCATCATACTGGCCAAGATCACGTTCAATGTTATCGAAAAGCCTACCCCTGCAAAAAGGGTATCCCAGCCGGTCAATAAATCCACCGGCAGCACCGGCATATTCAAACATATCCGGGTTCTCCGACGACCTGATTTTTGGCTGAACAATATCTGCACCGCTTTTTTTCATCCGGTTATTAATTGCAGTGAGCCAGCCGGGATCGGGACGCGCATCGTTATTCAGAAAAACAAGAACTTCGCCCGAGGCATATTTCACGGCCCGGTTATTTCCGCCTGCGTATCCAAAATTCCGGTCGAAAGTTACAATTTTGCACTTCGGGTAATGCTTCTGAACCCATGCTCTTGTTTCATCATCAGAGGCATTGTCGGCGATAATGATTTCAAATTGGTCATAATCAGTTCCATCAACAGAGGGGAGAAATTGCCTGAGCAGGCTGACTGCGTTCCAGGTTACGATTATGACGCTGAATGAAGTTTTCAAAATTGAAAATAATTACTGGTTGCTGATGTAAAACTGTTCGAAAAAGTTTTGCAAGCTTCTTCAGGATTCCTATCATCAAAGAAGCAACATATTTTATAGGATTAATGATTAAGATAGGACTTATATCCGACACTCATAACTACCTGGACCCGCAGATAAAAGAATATTTTGCAGACCGGGATGAAATCTGGCATGCAGGTGATTTTGGAAATCTGAAAATTGCAGAGGAGCTTGAGAAAATTGCACCGGTTACCGGGGTGTATGGAAATATTGACGGCCAGGATATTCGAAAAAGGTATCCGCTTCACCAGCGATTTAAAAAAGATGAGGTGAATGTCTGGATGACCCACATTGGTGGTATTCCCGGCAGGTACTGTATCCCGATTCGTGATGAAATTGAAAAAAATCCGCCTGATTTATTTATCTGCGGCCACTCTCACATCCTCAAAATTGCCCGCGATCACTCTCTGAATAAGATGATTTATATGAATCCGGGCGCAGCCGGCAAGCAGGGTTTTCAGGTGTATCGAACCGTGGTAAGATTTACCATCAGCAAGGATAAACTTCAGGATGTGGAAGTAATAAACCTTGGAAAAGTAAGCACATCTTTAAAATAATAATCAGCAGGATTGCCACTCTAACATTGTTGATTTACAAGAAAAAAAATTCTGGCAGAGACTTTACGATTCAATTATCAATAGTAATTGTAAATTATTGTAAATTAGATATATCCGGAATAATTGACGCTTAAGTTAAAGAATTGCAATAAATTATTAGGAATAAATCCATTAAATCAATTAATTTTAATAAAGCACGGTTTTACAATGTGCTCATTCAATCAAATATTATACCAAGTTTGTAAATATCATGTTGAGAGGAACGAATCTGAAATTTGTCAATTCTTACAATCTTCGGATTGTGTTGGAGATGATTCGTTTATATGGGCCGATGTCAAGAATCGACATTTCAAGAAGCACCCATCTTACGGCGCAGACCGTTACTAACATTACAAAAAAACTGATGGAAGTCGGTTTAATTTTTGAATCTGATCGAAAGCAAAACGGAAAAGGTGCGCCATCCATTTTATTAAAATCTAACCCGGATTGTGCTTATTCCATCGGCGTTGATTTTGACAAAGATCACCTGAATTGTGTGCTGGTAGATTTTAATGGCGTAATACGGGAGAGTATCAGCCAAACGCTTAACTGTCCTGCACCCGATCAGGCTATTGATATGATTGTACAAAGTGTTCGGCGGCTGATTAAAAAAGCCAGAATCAAAAAAAGTAAATTATGGGGGGTGGGGGTAGGAGTGCCGGGCCCGATGATTTTGCTGGACAACAGCATTCGTGCGAATATTATTAATCCGAAATTTTACCCGGGTTGGGATAATGTGCCCATTGTCCAAATCTTGAAAAAAAAGCTTAAAGTTCCGGTATATATCGAAAACAATGCAGCAGCGGCCGCAATTGGTGAGCGCTGGTATGGTATTGGTAAGCACATCGATTCTTTTTTCTATATTTTTTTCGGTGCAGGAATAGGAGGGGGGATGGTATTAAACGGGCTTCCATACCCCGGATTCAGAGGGAATTCCGGTGAGATTGGTTACCTGCCTTTGCTGAATAATTTTACGGGCAAACTTCAACTGGATGATAGTGCACATGTTGGAATGCATTTCGATCTGCTACTGCTCTATAATGAACTCAAAACTGCCGGATATAAAATTTACGAACCGGCACAACTTGAAAAGTTATTCCTGAATAACGAGCCCATTCTGCTGGATTGGATGCAAAAAGGGGCTGAACAGCTTGCCTATACAGTTCTTGCAATTGAATATTTGATTGATCCTGAAATTATCTTTTTCGGAGGCCGGCTTCCTGAGTGTATGATCAGTGCATATATTGATATAATCAATGAAATAGCTCCACGCCACAGGATTTCCGGCTTAAAACAAATACCGGAATTAAAACTTGCAAGAGCAGGAGTAGATGCTACAGCACTTGGATCGGCAACCCTGCCTCTCTATAATTCCTTTGCACCGATTCCAAGTTTGCTGCACAAAAAGAACGAGGTTGCTGTTCCTGATTTAAAGATGATTTATCAGGCATTGTAAACTTGCAATTTCCCGGTTTTTCTGAATTCAGATCTTTTCTCTTCTAAATGACAATACCAGTGAAATATTACACCAAAACATCCATTTTATTTTGACTAATTCAATCAAATTGATTAAACTAAAATAGTTGTCCGGGAAAGCGCTTTTTCAGATGTCTTTTCACACAACATTTGAATTAATGAATGAGGTGGGATAAATTTTTTACTCAAACCCTTTAAATGGTTTAAAAATAATTTACCCTCTCCGAAAAAAGTTCAGGTTGCTTCTCTTGCCATTCACTTAGTCAAGGCAGGTTCAATAAGAAACCAAGGCAATCTGCCATCACAAATAATTTTGGTATAAATAGAATTAAATCGGGTTTAATCCTTCAATAATTCTACAGGACAACGGGTGGCAGAAATAGTAAATATCACTACACAATATTTAATAAAAACTAACAGGATTTATATGAATTGTATAAAGCTACGTAGTTTACAAAACTTTGATAGCTCACCCCTTACGTGGTTACGCTCGTTAGGGATGTGCATGATTCTGTTTCTGTTTGTAAGTGCTACGGCTTACGCACAGGAAGTAGATGTTTCCGGTACGGTTACAGACGCCTTTACCGGAGAGACTTTAATTGGTGTTAACATTGTTGTACCGGGTACAACCGTTGGTACAACCACCGATATGGACGGAAATTATACTCTGACAGTGCCCAGCGCCGATGCAGAGCTTCAATTTTCCTACATTGGTTATGAAACAGTCACCGTTAATGTAGACGGACGCACCACCATAGATATGGAATTGGAGGTGTCTGCTATTTTGGGTGAGGACCTGGTTGTAACCGGTTACTCGGCGCAGCGCCGGGTGGATTTGACCGGATCGATCAGTGTGGCTGATGTGCCCCAGATGCAGCGCGTTGCTGAATCGTCCGTTACCCGCCAGCTTCAGGGCCAGGTATCGGGTGTGACGGTTGCACAGTCAGGCCAGCCGGGAGATGAGCCTTCGATCCGCATTCGCGGTGTTGGCAACTTTGGCAACGTAAGCCCGCTTTATGTGGTAGACGGCGTGCCGACCTCGAGTATCCGCGATTTGAATCCGCGCGATGTAGAGTCGCTTCAGGTACTTAAGGATGCTTCTGCGGCTTCCATTTACGGGGCACGTGCATCCAACGGTGTGATTATTATTACCACTAAGCAGGGCCAGCCGGGCCTGAGCGTGAGCTTTGACTCTTATGTGGGTTATGAAACCCCGCGCCACCACGGCAACGCCTTTAACATTGCCTCCCCGATGGAGCATGCCGAACTCGAATGGCTGGCATTTGAAAATTCCGGACTGACACCATCGTCTTCTCTGTATGGAAGCGGCGCCAGCCCAACTCTGCCGGATTATATTGCCCCTGCAGGTGCGATGGCCGGAGAGGTGGATCACGATGATTACTACGTGAATCCTTTCTATACCGATACGGGCGATCTGGGAAGTTTCTTCCGCATCACCCCGGCCAACCAGGATGGAACCAACTGGTTCCAGGAAATTTTCCAGCCGGCGTGGACACACAACACCAATCTTTCAGTAAGCGGCGGAACTGAGGATGCCACTTATGTATTTTCTCTGAACTACATTAACGAGGAAGGTACCCTTCTGCGCACCTATAACGAGCGGTACACCCTGCGGCTGAACACCCAGTTTAACCTCCGCGACAACATCCGTGTGGGACAGAACACCTCGGTTGCACTGTGGGAAAACCCGCAGAATCAATCACTTGACGAAGGCTCCGCTACCGGTATGGTTTACCGCCAGCAGCCCATTATTCCGGTGTATGACATTCAGGGCAACTTTGCCGGTAATTTCGGCGCCCCGCTTGGCAATGCCTCCAACCCGGTGGCCCAGCGCGAGCGAACCATGAACAACACCGGTGAGAACACCCGTATTTTCGGTAACGTGTTTGCCGAGGTTGACCTGTTTGAGAACCTGACGTTCCGCTCTAACTTCGGCGGAAGCTACGGCACGAGCAACTGGAGCTGGTTCCAGTTCCCCGAGTACGAAAACGCTGAAAACGCTGTAGTGAACCTCTACGGAGAGGGTGCCTGGAACGGCAGAGACTGGACCTGGACCAACACGCTGACCTACTCGGACATGCTGGCCGATGTTCACAACGTTACCGTGGTTGTGGGAACCGAGGCGAACGAAGACTCCGGGCGTGAGCGCGGCGGTACTCGTACCGACTACTTCTCATTTAACCCCGACTATGTGAACCTGAGCACCGGCGCGGGCGATCCGACCGCCTATAGCTGGAAGTACGAGAACGCACTGTTTTCGATTTTCGGACGACTGGAATATAGCTATGACAACCGCTACCTGCTCAACGCAACAGTTCGCCGAGACGGGTCATCACGATTCCTGGACAACCGCTACGGGGTATTCCCCTCCGGTAGTATCGGCTGGCGTATTTCCCAGGAAGAGTTCATGCGCAATGTTACCTGGCTGAGCAACCTTCAGATTAACGCCGGATACGGTGTGATGGGCAACCAGCTCAACGTAGCGGCCGACAATGCTTACTCTCTGTTTGGCGGTAACACACTCTCGACTTTCTATCCGATGACAGGTGGGCCTACTATTCAGCAGGGATTCGCCCAGACACGTATCGGAAACCCGGCAGCCCGCTGGGAGGAAGCCCGAACTATGAACATCGGTATCAATGCGATGCTGTATGAGGGCAACCTGGAGATCGATCTGGATTTCTACCGAAACGACGTTCGCGACCTGCTATATGATCCCGAACTTCCGGGCCATGCAGGACTGGCTGCACAGCCGTTCGTCAACGTTGGTAACGTACAGAACCAGGGACTGGACCTGTCGGTCACCGGCCGGCGTGCGGTCAGCCCCGACCTGAACTTCAGCGCTACGGTTAACTTTACCACCTACAGCAACGAAGTGAAGACAATTGCCGAGGGTGTGGAGAACTTTGACGGAACCACCCGCCGGTTTGGTGGTGGTAACCCGATCGTCCGCAACCAGGTAGGATGGCCAATCTCAAGCTTCTTCGGTTACGAAGTTGAAGGATTCTGGGAAAGCCAGGCACAGATTGATGAGTACAACGCCGGAGCTGAAGGCGGTGTATACCAGGAAGAAGCTGCTCCTGGACGATTCCGCTATGCTGATGTGAACGGCGACGGCCGGATTACTTCGGCAGACCGAACCCGCCTGGGTGATCCGCATCCGGACTTTACCTACGGGCTGGATCTGACAATGAACTACCGCAACATCG
>SLPZ01000166.1 GCA_007131725.1 Balneolaceae bacterium | reverse complement strand
ATCCATTGTATCGAAAATATATTGAGGGAGCGAGTGCGGTGTCCAATCAAGCGCTGCGAGCTCAGGGCGGTTTGGCCTATCCAACTAAAAGATGATCTTCTGATGCAGTCATACGGAATATTGCTGGTATTCAGGCTCTACCCTGTAGAAGTCTCAGTTATGCATCGAGCTCACCACACTCCTCCCGTTATGCTTTTTCGGTGGTCATATTGCCTTGTAAAAACATCTTTGTGTTAAAGGGTTTTCCACGTTTGAGCATATAGTACACAGCAATACACCGTTTTTCCGGCATTATCCAGGATGCATACGTACATCGTTCTTGTATGAAGATCGATTCCGCAGTAATTTGAGTGTTGTTCATTATAGACTTTCATGGTTTTCCTTCAGTCGGGGGCCGGACAGGCTCTTGGGTTTGTTATGAGGTTGTCCGAACCCGTAATCTATGAATCCGGGAGGAGGCCATGAATAATATCAAACCGTTTCGTGCGGACCGGTTCACACTTTTTGCCTAACTTCAAAGTTGGTCGCCTGGCAGTAGAAGCGGCAGGCCGTTATAAAGTGGAAAGCAATTACAACTATCTCGAAAGCTACAACCATCAATAAAACACAACGAAATGTTCGCATATCACCCTGTATTGATATGTAGAGCGCATGTTGATTGCACATGCAAACAATTTATAGCCAATGCTTAAATTTTAAGTTGTCATTAATATAGTACACATAGATATGCAAGATAAAACCAAGGATGAAATCTTCAAAGAGCTGCAAGAATTACGTAAAGAATATCATTCCTTAAAAGAAATGTATGAAAAGAACATTAATCAAATAAATCAATCGAAAGAAGCTTTAATACAAAGTGAAAACAAATACCGTTTATTGACTGAAAACAGTTCGGATGTAATCTGGACCCTGGATAATGAATATAATTTCACCTATATCAGTCCATCCATATACCAATTGAGGGGATTAACATCCGAGGAGGCAATTAGCGAGTCGATTCAGGACACAATGCCTCCCCATTCTCAGGAAGTTGTTGAAAAAGCGATAGCAAAGGGAATGGAAAATGAGAAGGCAAAGAATTATGTTCCCGTTAAAGTAGAAATTGAACAGTATCATAAAGATGGCCATCTAATTTGGGTAGAAATAACCATTCGGGCAATGCTTGACGACCATGGAAAGAAAATTGGCTATGTGGGGATCTCCCGAGATATTACAGAAAACAAACAGACGGAAAAAGCACTGAATGAGAGCCTGAATCTCTTTAATGGTTTGATAAAAAAGATTCCCGTAGGTATTTATATTGTTTGTATCAGAGCAAATATGGAAATGGAGTTCGAGTATGTTAGTGATAGGTGGTGTGAGATTCATCAGGTAAAGCGTGAAGATGCATTGACTGACATTTCGATTGTTCATAAGATGGTTCATAAAGATGATATCGAAAACTTTATAAAACTAAATGAGGAAGTGGTCCGCGATAAGAAAAACTTTCTCTGGGAGGGACGCTTTGTAATCGAAGGAGCAATACGCTGGTTCCGTATTGAGTCACTGCCAATTAATTATGAGAATGACTGCACCAGATGGTACGGAGTTGTTCAGGATATTACCGAATGGAAGTGGTCGGAATTAGCGATACGGCAAAGTGAACAGAATTTCCGTACGCTTGCAGATATGGCTAAAACAATAATCAGTATTGTTTCTGTTAAAAACAGAGAAAAGTACCTCTATGTGAATGACGAATGGCTCAAGGCCTTTGAATATAGTAAAAAAGAAGCACAAGAATTAAGCCCCATTGATGTCCTAACACCGGAATCTTATAAGCAAGTCATGGAATTTGCAGATAAAAGAGCACGGGGCCTTAAAGTGCCTACGAGTTATGAGATCACAGTGGTTACCAAAAGTGGGGAAATTAAATATTTAGAATTATCCTCAACAATTATAAACTTTGATAACCAGAAGGCTTTTTTGACCACCGCCCTTGACATTACAGAGCATAAAAAGCTTTTAAAAGCCTTGAGCGAAAGTGAAGCAAATCTGCGAGAACTCAACGCACAGAAAGATAAGTTTTTCTCTATAATTGCACACGATCTCAAGAACCCTTTTAATGCTATTTTAGGGTTTAGTGAATTACTTTTGGAGCAAATAAATGAAAAAAATTACACTGGAATTGATGAGTACGCGAAACTTATTGGACAATCTTCAAAAAGGGCTTTTAATTTACTCATTAACCTTTTGGAATGGGCACGTTCTCAAACTGGTAAGTTAATTTTTACACCGGAAAGAATTGACCTAAAAAATTTGATTAATGAGAATATAGCACTCCTAAAAAGCAATGCCAATCAGAAAGCAATTACCATCAATGTTGATATGCCTGATGCAATTATTGTTTTTGCTGATAAACAGATGATTAGTGTAGTACTGAGAAATCTTATCTCCAATGCCATTAAATTTACGCATAAGGGTGGTGAAATCAATGTTTCAGTAAAGAGCAGTGAAAAAGAAATTCTCATCTCTGTTATTGATAACGGAATAGGTATTGAACCAGATAGAATTAAAAATCTCTTTCATATTAATAAAGGGAGTTCTACTCCTGGCACAAACAAAGAGCATGGGACTGGTCTTGGTCTGATTCTATGTAAAGAATTCGTGGAAAAACATAATGGGAAAATATGGGCAGAAAGTAAACTAGGAGTAGGGTCCGTGTTTCAATTAACTTTACCAACTAAACCACCCTGCACTGAAAGTACAGGGGTTTAGTGACGGACTAAAGTCCTATTCCAAAATGAAATCCGAGTCGTCATCACTCTCCTTGCTTCTATGGTGCTCAAGGTACGCCTGAACCATTTCATCTGTTATATTACCTGTACTCCACGCTCCATATCCAGTCGCCCAAAAATGCCTGCCCCAGTACCTTTTCTTCAGCTTTGGAAATTCCTTCTGAAGCAGTCTCGATGTGCGCCCTTTCATACGCTTCACTAATTGGCTTATCGAGATGCGCGGTGGGTACTCTATATGGATATGTACATGATCTTTACTCACAACTCCTTTCAAGATTTCTACTTCTTCTACATCACAAATCTGAATCACCAGCTCCCGACATCGCCTCTGAATGTCTCCTTTCAGCACATGATACCGATATTTGGTAACCCACACAATGTGGCAGGTTAATCGAGTCGTTGTATGGCTTCCTTTGCGCATTGGTTTTCCCATAGGGCATAGAATACCAAATTTTAGACTTTTCGTAACACTAAAGTTCTGCACTGAAAGTGCAGGGTTTTAAACCCTCTTCTGGGACCAATAAAGTTTATTAAAAATTAGTTTTTAATATTAATACCCAATGCATAAGTAAAAAAAATTGTCAGAAAACAAAACACATGGCTATAGCACGCAATAAGAACACAGGGCAGAAAATGCTAAAATTGAAAGACGAAACATTTAATAAACAGCTTGGTAACTTCATGGTCAGATTGCTACTAAGTGTACTACAATTGTTATTGCCAACCGTTAGACCAGACTATAATCCAAACCCCGCTTTATAACAATCGGTTTTCAACCTGACAGCGGCCCATGCTTTTTCACCAATCACAGCTGAAGAGCATGCTTGCCGCATTCTGAGGACAGCGTAACCGCTGCAGATTAAACCTGAACCGTGTCTCCTCTCCTCACAATAAAATAGCACTTGATTAAGTTAACATTATTGTTAACATTTATTCTGTGAAAACTGTCAGTTTCTATAAAACTTCATCAGGTAAAGTTCCGGTTCAGGAGTTTCTGTATTCGTTGAGCTCGAAGCATGCTCAAAAAGTTGCCTGAATTATGGAATTGATTGAACGTCTGGATCAGGTTCCGATTCAATATTTCAAGAAACTCAAAAGCACGAATGATATCTGGGAAGTTCGAGCAAGAATCGGATCAAACAGTTTCAGAATTCTTGGTTTTATTGATGGGGATGAGTTTATCATCCTGACAAATGGCTTTTCCAAAAAATCACAGAAAACACCCAAACAGGAAATTGAAGTGGCAGAACAGCGTAAAGCTGACTATCTGTCCCGAAAATGAGGTAAAAATGAGTGATCTTCAAGCATATATAAGCGACAGAAAAAAACGCGACCCTGAATTTGCCGAAGGGTATGATGAAGGATTTCGAAGTTTTAAAATCGGTGTGCTCCTGAAGCAGGCTCGAGAGGAAGCCGGCCTGACTCAGGATGAACTTGCAAAACAATTAAAAACGAAAAAAACAGCCATCTCGCGAATCGAAAATCATGCCGAAGATATTCGGCTTTCAACTCTTGAGAAGTATGCCCGGGCATTTGGCAAGAAGCTCAGAGTTGAACTCGTGGAGTGAGGCAGGCATAACCGCCAAACCGTTATAGGCACAGAAGTCATTAAATAAATAATTGTTAGAATTAAACGTTTTTCAATAGATTAGAGAAAAGTTAAAATATTCAATACCATGATTTCCGATTTTAAAGAAATTGAGAATTCGGCACTTAAGTTAGACGAAAAGCATCGTGCTGAATTGGCCAAACGACTTATTAACAGCCTCGATGAACAAGTAGATGAAGAAACAGAGCAAGCCTGGATTGATGAAATAAAACGAAGAAAAGAAGAAATTAAATCAGGAGCGGTAAAACCTGTTTCCGGAGAAGAAGTTCATAAAGCTGCACGAAAACTACTCAATAAGTGAGATTTCAATACCATCCCGAGGCTGCTAAAGAATTAACAAGTTCTATCGAATATTACGAGAAAAAATCTTTGGGCCTCGGAGCTGATTTTCTGGATGAAATTGAAGACACTATTGCCCAGGCACTGGCTCATCCTGACTCTGGATTTTTGTTAACGAAACAAGATCGGCGCCTACTACTTGATAGGTTTCCTTATGAAATTATTTATGAAGTTTCGGGAAATATGATAACAATTAACGCAGTGAAACATTTAAGACGAAAACCGGGCTACTGGAAATCAAGAAAATGAATGTAGTGGATATAACCGCCAAACCGTTATTTTTCCATACTTCAAACAAAGAACTGAACTATGAACCTTCTGTTGTTCTCAAATCAGATAGGAATTTCCTTCTGGCTTCAGCACTTCTTTTCTTGATGTCTGTAAATTGTTCTTCCCGAGACATTTTTTTGGTTTTCTCATAGTTATCGTCTCTAATCTGACGAACCAACTTTATTGCATCAATCGTTTTCTTCATAATTTGTTACCTCCCGGGGTGAATAAATATCAATAGTTTTCAGGCCATGTTCAAGATTAACGGCATTGAGGAGTTACCCATTATTCAAATCATGCCTCTCACTATCTTCTTCATTCGCTTGTCTTGATATCCCGTATCCCGTTGGGGCAAAAGAATAAAAAAATTATGGCAAAAAATGCCTTGTCATGACAGCCGCTGAATTGGCGAACCATTATATACAGGGAGAATATTCATATAGATTCAAAAAGCCCAAACAATTTTTTCTCATCTTTAGCATTCATTTATTAGATTACACCAAAACATTATTACCATGAGTGAATCAACGGTTTCAAAAAAAATTAACAAGTTACCTCCTGAGGCAAAACAGCAAGCCCGGGATTTCGTGGATTTTCTTTATGAGCGATATGTAAAGAGTGAGACAAAAGAATCAGCCAGGGAAAGCATTTTAGAGAGCTCTTTTTTTGGTATGTGGAAAGACCGGGAAGATATGAAGGATAGTACTGCGTGGGTCAGGAAGGTTCGCAAATCACAGTGGCCTAATCCATAAAGATGCCTGCCGGATTGTTACTTATCGACACAGACGTTCTCATTGACTACAGTCGGGGAATTGAAAAAACGAAAGGAATTCTTAAAAATCTGGAGTCTGATCACATACTTGCAATTAGTGTTATTACCCAGCTTGAACTGATGATTGGCTGTGAAAATAAGGCCAATTTTAAATCACTTCATAATTTCTTGTCCAATTTTGAGATTATTCAATTAAGTAAATCCACTTCAGAAAAAGCTGTTGACCTGTTCAAAAAATATCGATTAAGCCATGGTGTTTTGATTCCGGATATGTTGATTGCTTCTACGGCCTTGACTCTGGAAATCCCTTTACTATCAAAGAACCGGAAAGACTTTCGCTTTATTAAAAAGCTGGAATTAATTGAATACGCAGTTTAAACGCCATATTTACGTATAGCAAGGACATCCATCATGCAACCGGGTTAGCGTTGGCAGCCTGGCTTCTATGTTGGCCACCTCGCTGTAAATGCAATGTGTCGTAATGCCCGAATAAAAAAATCAAATGAAAGCGATACTGCTAAAAGAATACGGATTGCCGAATGCTCTTGAGATTGGGGAAGCTGCAAAGCCGGTTCCGAAGGATGATGAAGTACTGGTGAGAATTCACTCAGCAGCCATCAACGACTGGGACTGGGGGGTTGGTGAGGGGCAAACCGTTTATAATTCGTCTGTTTTTCGGCCTGAAAAAGCCAAAAGTAAATATTCCCGGGGTTGACATTTCCGGAGCCATCGAAGAGGTGGGCGGTAACGTGAGTTCTTTTAAAATTGGTGATGAGATATATTGTGACCTGTCGGAATGCGGATGTGGCGGATTTGCCGAATACGTTTGCGTACCGGAAAAAACGTTGTCCAAAAAACCTGCCAATATCAGTTTTAATGATGCCTCTGCCCTGCCTCATGCCGGGTTGCTCGCCCTCCAGGGGCTTGTGGAAAAAGGAAAGGTGAAACCCGGACAGCGTGTCCTGATCAATGGCGCCGGAGGCGGTGTCGGGACCCTGGGAATTCAAATTCTGAAACCGTACGGGGTAAAGGTAACCGGCGTAGACAGCGGCGAAAAACTTGATTTGATGAAATCGCTGGGATATGACAGCGTGATGGATTATAAAAAAACGGAATTTACCGGTACCGGGGAAAATTATGACCTTATCCTTGATACAAAAACAAACAGATCCGTATTTAAATATGCGCAGTCCCTCAAAAAAAATGGCACGTATATCACCGTTGGCGGACTGATGTACAGATTGCTCGAAGCAGCATTGTTCGGCTGGCTGATATCCCTTTTTACCGGCAAAAAGCTGAGCGTACTCTTTCACCAGCCAAATAAAGGATTAGATCAGCTTTCCAAACTTGTGGAAACCGGACAACTAAAACCAGTTGTTGACGGCCCCTACGAATTTGATAAAATCCCTGAGTTGATTCAATATTTAGGTGAGGGCAGGCATTTGGGAAAGATTGTAGTGTCGATTCAAACATAAAATCAAGGCGGTGAATAAATTGGCGCGCTCATTGTAGCTGCGCTGAACAATTCGAATGGTCCATCACAGTTTATCACTGTAATCAAAAGAATTGGCCGGTAACGAATTGTTCTTTCGCGCATCTACATATTCACTGTTTCGCCAATTTATTCAAGGCCGGATTGTTTGCACGGTATACATTATTACCAGCACATTATATTATATGGGTAATGTCAGCTTCCGACCGGCTGATCTCAGAACTATTCCACTATGGAAGCAATGACACTTTCTTCTTCCAGGATGGCTCTTTCGGTTTTTCCGAACAGGACTCCATCTTTGGAGCGTTTACCCAGTTGAACCGGTACGATGCGGTTTTCTAAAACAGGATTGTATGGAAGAGCCACACGAATGTAATTGTCTGTCCAGCCCTGGATAAAGCCTTCGTTGTTGCCACTCTCAAACAGAACGGGGCGTGTCTGCCCGAAGAACCGTGTATCGAACTCAAACCTTTTTTTGGCAGACAGCCTCCGCAACTGATGTGTGCGTTCCTTCCTTTCCGGAACCGGAATTACGGGCTCCAGGTTAAGAGCGTGGGTATCCGGCCGTTCGGAATAGGTAAAAACGTGGAGATAAGAGATGTCCAGGCTGTCAATAAAGTCAAAAGATTCCCGGAACAGCTCTTTGGTTTCTCCCGGGTGGCCGGTTATCACATCCACCCCGATGCAGGCATCGGGAATCAGCTCACGGATTTTTTCAACCCGTTTTCTGTAAAGATCCGAATTGTATCGGCGCCGCATCAGCCGCAGCATCCGGTCGCTGCCGCTTTGCAGGGGTAAGTGAAAATGAGGCTGAATTTTATCCGATTCAGCGGTGAGGCGGATGATATCTTCATGCAACAGGTTTGGTTCAACCGATGACGTGCGTATTCGTTCGAGCCCTTCTACCCTGTCTAATGCTGAGAGCAGCATAAAAAAGTTCTCGTCCGTATTCCTCCCGAAATCACCTGCATTCACTCCGGTTACTACAATCTCCTTGTATCCCTCGGAAACGAGATGTTCCGCATTACGGACAACGGTTTCAATTTTTGGGCTTCGGCTTTTTCCGCGTGCCAGGGGGATTGTACAGAACGAACATGTGTAGCTGCAGCCATCCTGAACTTTCAGAAAAGCACGGGTTCGGTCACCGGATGAAAAAGCATTGTGAAAATCAACGATTTCGTTGACGTCGCTTTTGTACACTATTGTTTTTTCATGCTTTACAAAATCATCAAACAGGTCGGGCAGTCGGAATTTTTCTTTGGTTCCCAGCACAACATCCACTCCGTCAATCTCTGCAATCTCATCGGCTTCGAGCTGTGCATAACAGCCAACAACCGCTACAAACGCATCAGGATTTTTACGCAGGGCACGCCTGACTCTCTTCCGGCATGCCCGGTTTGCATCCTGGGTCACCGAACAGGTGTTAATCACATAAATATCGGCCTTGTTGTCGAACCCGGTAACCTGGTATCCCTGGTTGATAAAATCCCTTCGTATCGTGGAGGTTTCCGTAAAATTCAGCTTGCAGCCGAGGGTGTCAAAAGCAACTGTTTGCATGGATCGTATCGAATCAAAAACGGTTTTGAAATTGTCAGGCTAAAAAATAGCCAAAATGCAGGTGAGATGGAAAGGGTTTGGATTTTTGGGAGTTGCTTATTTGTAAAACAATTTTTTTTAGCTGATTTACCAAAAAATCTCGTATATATTTATGCAGGGAGTAAATAAATCAATATTTTCTGCATTAGTTAAATTAAAACAATACAAATAAAAATACTCTCTATTTATGTTACATCGAGAAAAATCTCCTTTTTCCTTTTTAAATATATTCATCGCACTTCTCATTACATCACTACTTGTCATCAGTTGCTCTGATGATAACGGCAACCCACTGGCAGGCGATCTGGCTTTCCAGATTGAGGGTGAGCCCGGAGTATCCGCATTTATGGCTGTCAGTTATTCTACCGGAATGGAATTTCATGGCGAAACCATCGACTTCCGTGAAATACCCCAAGATGGTTTTTATATGGAAGATCTCGAAGGCGGTGATTATGACGCCTACCAGGTAAGTGCCAATCCCGGCGATCCGGATGTTGATTTTACACTAAGGCTTGTCAGCGATGGTGACATTCTTGATGAAGCCACGGAACCCGATGAGGGCAGTATTTATACCGTTCAATACGGTGAATTTCCCGATTTTGGTCTTGAATAATCTAATGGACACCATTTGGTAAAGTTAGTTTATGTCAGTTTCTCCAGGAATCACTCGCGGGGCAACATAAGAATTTAGAAAAAGAGCCTGTTTGCTTCAGATTATTCAGCAATAAAATTTGACAGAATTTTCTTGTACGATTCTTAAGTTGGTTCGCACCTATTGCTTTCATCTTTTGGTTCCAGAAGATTTTATAAAACCGTCAGTTTTAGTTTGAATGATCTATTCTGATAATTTAATAATAATCCGCTTGCGGATGACCGATTTTATAGCCCCGGATTTCAATCCGGGGATCAAGATTGACATAGACTGCGACAAGTGCCATAGGTACGGACAATCTGGTTGCTGGATCATACCATCTGCACGATCTGCATAAAAACCACAAAATCATAAATCCATTCTTTGAGATGTATCGTGCCTACGGCACTATAAGAGAGGGGCACCTTACAACCCCGGATTGAAATCCGGGGCTATAAAATCGGTTATGCCTAACGGCATTTTTCTATGTTAATAATGAAGATGAATTTGAATATGATTTTCACTTAATCGTAATCTGCACAAAAATATACTACCTCTGAAAAATCCTTGATGTATCGGGATCAAAAGAGACTTGAAAAGGAGTCTGTGTTTAGCGAAGAATGAACCATCAAGCTTGGGTTAACATCTTGAGCGTTCTTTGTGATGAAGTGACGCTTGGAGGATCCCGGAAAAGCACCGGTAACGATTCAAGGCCACTTTTTATGAGCTAAACACATACGAAATGGAGAAAAATTCTTTTATCTCATTTCAACGAAATTATCTCGCCCTGCAAGTGATCACGTTAGTTACCATCCCGGTAAAAACTGCAGGCCAAAGTGCCCGCCGCGTTCAGGCCTTTGGAAGGGATACGCATAATACGCTTCAACAATCAGGGCGCCAAACAGGTTGAAGCGGGTAGAAACCCCTGCACTGAAAACCGGGATTCTCTCTTGCGACCTTCTTTCAAATTTTATGGTTGGCGGATCATCTTCATGCCATGTCAGCCCGGCATCTGCAAAAAATGAGAGTTCGGTAGGTAAATACCGAAATGTATACAGCCCAAACTGATCGGTTCCAATGAGGGGTATTCTTAGCTCAGCACTGGCAAGTACTGAATGGGTGCCTACCAGTCTGTCGATAGCAGCGCAGGTTTCCTGGTCGGGCGGGCACTCATCGGATCTGAAATCGAAAAAACTGTAACCGCGAACAAAATTCATGCTGTTGGGATAACCGATATATTCGGTAGAAAAAGGATCTTCAATATCCGCATAATAGTTGCCGCGATGCATGGCTCTGAAGGCAAATGTTACCGGATCTAAGAAATAGTAGCGCCTGAAATCCGCCATTGCCTGAACAAAAGAAACCGATCCTATCAGCGGAGTAACCTGATATCTTTCACGCCCTCCGACAATAGGCGAAGTGAATCCCGGAAGAGAATAATCCACAACATACGCCAAGCTTGGACTGGCAAGGAAAAGGTTGTCCGGATCCTCAATATCCTCACGAATAAAACCACCAGTTTGCAGGAAAAAACGCTCTAATTCATAATCAAAAACATACCAGTTTACACCGGCTGTTGCTTCAAACCTGCGGGTTTCTGACAATGGAAGCTCCGTGAGAAATGCTGCCTGATGAATAAAAATTCTCTGAATTAAACGATCCAGCACTGGTTCACCATCTATTTGCGCAATTCTTGAACCGGCAAAAATTTGTGGTACACGAGAAACCAATCCGCCGTAGTTGAGCCTGTGTCTCCGATTAATATAGCTCACTTGTCCTCCTATATCCTGAATCCTTCCACGGGCTTCGACTGCCAGGGCCAGATTGTGGTCTCCAAGAAGATCAGTCCACAGAAAACCGATCCCGCCTGCAACTTGTGCACCAAAACCCGGTGCAACTCCAACACCTGCCTGTGCCGGAAGAATTCGGGTTAATCCCAAACTTCGCTGATGATCTTCAATTTCGAATTCCGTATCAGAGGACAGCAGCCCTTTCTCAGGATCGGCCAGATAGCCGGCAATGATGTTTTCATCAAGAGCGGTATAAGGAGGTAGCACACGCTCCGGGGCATCTCTGTCGGCCTGGGGATTTTCAATTAACTCTTCCCGGATATCTTCGTGCCGTAATCTGTGAATATCGTACTGATCTTGTGAAAAAATGGAAAACAACAGATCTCCGGTTTCTCTTGAAATTGTTAGTGCCGGAGATTGTTCGGTTACCCCGGATATTCCCGTCTGAATTTTGGTTATGCGATATACCTGCTCAGATTCAAAACTGTATCGATAGATGTCGGGTACACCATCCGGGTCTGATATGAAATATATGCTCGAATCATCCCGGGCGAAATGTGGATTAGAATACGTGGCTTCGCCAAAAGGTGCCAGGTAAAAAATTTCACCCGTTTGCACTTCAACTATTGCCAGGCGGTTCGGACGAATATCAATCATATCAAAATCTGAACCGTCCGGTCCGCCGTCAGTTACATACACAATGGTTTCGCCATCAGAGCTCCATTGCGGTTCCAGTGAAGAATAAATATCATCGGTAAGCTTTGTTGTTTCTTCTGTTTCCAGGTTGTAGAGATAGATATTGCTGCTGCCATCTGTGGTTCCTGAGAAAGCGATGGTGCTACCGTCAGGACTCCATGCAGGATTTTCGAGTGCCGGAACTCCGCCTATACGAATATTTTGTTCAATCCGGTCGTCATCAATATTCCATATGGCAATTTCATTATCTCCCCGGGCAAAGGTGATGAAAGCAAGTTTGCGGCTCTCCGGATCCCACGAACCGGCGGACGTCAGAAAACGGATATCATCCAGATGAGGGTCTTCATCAACACCACCCAGGTTAATGATCTCTTCTCCAGTCTCTGCATCTGCAACAATAAAATCGATCCCGAATGGTATGCGGTCACGTAAATAGGATACATAATTACCATCTGCACTCAGTGATGGCGCCAGGTTAACCCGTCCATGGCCAAGCTCTTCTGAAAGAAATTTTTCTCCAACTTCGTCAGGATTCGTACGGCCCTCGAGCTGAGGTTCATAATATTCGCGCATGTGAGCGTGCCAATCTTCGATCATTCGTTCCGGACTCTCTTCAAAAACTGAATCTACGGCTGCCTCCGGTCCTACTTCTGCGGTATATACAAAGTAGGGCAAGATGGCTTCGTCACCAAAAATACCTCCAACAAAAGCCAGGAAAGCGTGCCCGTAACGATAGGGATTATATCGCTGCTGAATATTCAATTCTTCAAAACCGGGCAGAGCATCATTCAGCACCGCATCACGCATCCACATTGAGGTTTGAGTATGGCGGCGCCCCAAGGAGTAGTATTCCGCCATACCTTCCACCAGCCATAAAGGCATGTCACCTGTGCTGATACCTAATCTCCTTGCGATATCGAACTGAAATGAGTGAACGATTTCGTGGCCCAGAACATGGTGGGTAATATGGTGGCTGGGCTGAAGCGGCATCACGACCCGGTCCCGCAGAGGTTCTGCAAGCCCTCTCACACCACCGGGTATGAATCCGGGCACAATATTGGTTTGCCGGAAATCGGCGTCATCAGCATAAAAAATGAGTGGCTTACGATCTCCCTCGGCAAATTCATGATTTGTAACCTGGCTGATTCGGTGATACCAGCGCTCTGCCATTCGCCCTATTTCCGGAATGATTTGCTGTTTGTCTTCATAAAAAAGAATCCGGAAATGATCGGTGTCGAACTCTTTGAAGTCGAAAGTATCGTACTGTACTTTATTCCTGCCAAATTGCTGGGCAAACAAATCGGGAGCAATAAAAAAAATCAAAAATGTGAGGATTGTCAATCTTCTGAAGATAGATAGCGAATTCATCATATTTTTTCATTTTGGATTGACAAGCAGAAAGCCAGGCTGCTGAGTAAAGAATATTAAATCATGTATTGTCTCTTATTTAAACAATCAAAAAAAAGCTAAAATTCCATATTACCTGCTGACTGCCAATTTCAAACTGGAATTAACTCTATACACCACCGATATTTAGACTCTCTCACCGGCATTTATTTAGAAATTGTTTGATACAGAAGACTGAGATAAAAAGACATGCATTTTGAATAAGAAAACCAAGCCAATCCCCGGACTGCGTTCGGGTTCAAACGCCATGGCGTATTTCACCCCTCACTGACCCGGTGCTATGATGCCGGTCGCTCCTATCGGAGCTTGATGATGCTCACATCTACGGCATATCATTCGAAATTGCCGATTTGGTTTAGCTACAGACTGGTTGCGAGTGAGTAGTTCATTTGTTTGGGTGGATGACTCAAATGCAAGAGAGATACATGGTCAGTGAAAATCCCGGCAGGGATGCCCGACATCATAGCCCTGGGTGAAGCTCCAATCAGAATTGCAAAGCAAGAATGATGGGGCGCAACCCGGGGGAGATCAAAGCAACAAGAAAAGGCCCCGAGGCATTAAGCCTGTTAAAGTGCGATGACACATTCGAGGGGATGCCGGAAAAGACTCAAGGGCAGATCTGTACAGGTTTTAGTTCAAAAATGGTTCCTGACTTTTGGAAAGAATTTATCATTCATCGGATTGCATGACCCAAATTTAAAAATGTTTTCACTAAACTATTAATATTATCGAATCTAAACTTTAAGTGTTGACGATGCGCACAAAACAGAAATAAGAAAACCTATGAGGATGTGAGATGGCAAATAAAATGGAGGCCATATATTGGTTACACCAAAAATTACAATATCATCCTGTAATTTTTCTTCACGAACGTACCCAGTCAAACAGATTTGATAGTGCCAGGTACATACCGGGCAGAATAATCAATGTAAGCAATGTACCAACCATCAAACCTCCGATAACTGTAACGGCTAACGGCTGAAGGATTTCTGACCCATCGCCAATTCCAATAGCCAGCGGAAGCATTCCGAAAATAGTGGTCAATGTGGTCATTAAGATGGGGCGAAACCTGACATACCCGGCTTCAATAACAGCAGTTTCTGTTGTCTGGCCTTCTTTGAGCCGGTAATTGTCGGCAAATTCCACCATCAAAATGGCATTGTTCACCACAATTCCGATCAGAAATACGATTCCAAGAAGTACCGATGCACTCAGTGCAAGCCCGGTAAGCCAGATTGCTGCAGCCACACCAATCAGTGCAAATGGAAGGGTTGTCAAAATCACCAGCGGGCTGAACAATCTTTCATACTGAATCGCCATCACCACAAAAACAAAGAATATTGCCAGTATGATTGCCAGTTGCAATGACCGTGCGGACTCTTCAATCGCTTCCTGCTCACCGGCGTAAATGATGCTGTATCCGTCCGGCAAATCAAAATCATGCATCGCTGAGCGAATACGATCACCCACTTCCCCTACGGTGGATTCATTTAGATTTACCGTAGTGTTCACCCATACCACACGTATCTGATTGTACCTTTCAATGTGTGCAGGCCCGGTTGTTTCTTCAAATGAGATGAGTGAGCCTATTGGAACTGTTTGGCCGGCAAGGTTTGAAATGGGAATCTGCCGGATTCCTTCCACTGTACCAGTTCTGTCTCTCGAGTAACGAACCCGGACATCATACAGAAAACCACCCTCAACATATTGCGTTGGCACAACACCCTCGATTGCTCCATGAAGATAATTGGCAATATCATCTGAGTTATGCTGAAATTGTGATGCCCGGTCTTCATCCACCCGAATCAGCAATTGAGGAATTCGCTGATCGCGACCCACCTGAATGCTCCCGATGCCTTCAATACCCTCAATATTTCGGAGTGCGGAACGGGCAAGATCTTCCAGACGGTCCAGATCATCTCCCACTATACCTACAGCGATATCAGCATCCACCAGGCTGGTCTGAAGCCCTTCTATTCTTGGTCCGCGCACTCTCTGCTGAATGAACGGAAGGTTGTGATCACGCATTTTCCGGCTGAATTCCTGCACCCACTCTTCTGCTGAATATCCCCTGCGCTCATTATGCGGTGAGAGCTGTACCACTCCGTCAATCATTCCGCTTCGGACGGAGATTTGACCGCCCCTGAAGTAGCCGCCCGACGTCATATACTGGGTATCCACATAAGGCATTT
>SLPZ01000256.1 GCA_007131725.1 Balneolaceae bacterium | reverse complement strand
TTTTGGTAAGCGAAGGTGTTGAAAGAACCATTATCCTCGATCGTCATCAATCCGCAGAACTGATGCAGGAATATGATGAGATCATCCTGAAAAAATCATCCTCAGAAGAAGTTATCGGAGAACATAAACTTTTGCCGAATTATCCAAATCCGTTTAATCCAGCCACAACTATTCAGTACCGGATAATGGAAAATACACATGTAAACCTTGAAGTATTTGACGTATCAGGCAGGAGGGTTCAGGTACTGGCTGATGAGGTGCAACAGGCAGGCCATTACAGGACAGAATTTGATGGAAGTAATCTTGCTTCCGGCATCTATATGGTGCGGCTAAGAGCAGGAAACCAAGTTCAGATTCAAAAAATATCATTAATCAAGTAATTAAAATGTTTCAGAAAAAAAATTATTTTACCGTAGTCATCGGTTTGTTAATATTAAGTTTTGCAGCAGCCTGTAATGTAACAGACAGTGATGATGATGAAGGTGATGAAAACGGATTGCCAATAGATGACCCGGAATTCAGCAGTGAATATGTATTTAATGTAAGCTTATCTGCAGGCGATCATGTAGTTGAGTTATCCTTCGGACAAATCGAAGGAGCTTCCAATTCGTACGATCCCGGAATCGACTTAGAGGCACCGCCCGCACCTCCTGATGATATTATTCATGCATGGTTCCAGAACGATGGGCGTAATCTTTTCAAAGATTTCAGGGATCAGGCTAATGCAGAAAGTGTCTGGAGCATTAATATCGATGCTTCCGGCCATGAAACTATATACGTGGAATGGACTTCTAACATTGTTGAACTTCCCGGTAACGTGGCATTAACCAATGTTGACGGTGTAATAGTCGGGGATGCAGTTGACGAAATTTCAGTTGAAATATCAGATGATCAATTGGACGGATTGCAGTTCGAATTTATTGCAAATTAAAGTAGTTAGACCAAAGGTCTGATTTTACTTGCAATAGATCTTTCAGGCCTTTGTGTATTATATAGAAAAGACTTCGGAAGTCTTTACCAACCTGCCATTCAATAATTTATTGACATAACAAAAGCAGCTCAAAGCTTTATACTATGACGTGCAATAAATAATCCATCATCAAGCGAAATTTCTCTCCCGAGGGTGCTCTTCAAATTTTGTATCTTTATCTTTTCTGATTGTAGTTAAACCTGAATTGAATAAATGAATTTGTATGAGCATATCTTTGAATGAGCTGAAACAGGCGGCAATGGAATTTGCACGCGAGGGCGGCGATTCCACACTCAACTATTTTAATAAATCTTTTGAGCTTGAGATTAAGGATGATGATTCACCTGTAACCAATGCCGACCGGGAGGCTGAAGCCACCATCAGGGAAAAAATCAGAGAACATTTTCCCGGCCATGGAATCATCGGGGAGGAATTTGGAAAAGAAAATGAGGATAGTGACGTGATCTGGATTCTCGATCCGATAGACGGCACAAAATCGTTCATACACGGTGTGCCTTTTTATACCACACTGATTGGGATTCTGGTTAAAAACAAACCGGAAATCGGGGTGATTTATGCCCCTGCTCTTAATGAGATGGTATCTGCCGGTAAGGGCCTCGGTTGTTATCATAATGGAGAAAAAACATCGGTCAGAACGTGCAGTAACCTTTCGGATGCAACATTTCTAAGTACAGATGTTACCAGCTTTGAAGAACATGGTTTTCAGGCTGCGTTAACGGAACTTTTGCAATCAACCCGGATACACCGAACATGGGGGGATGCCTACGGCCATATGCTGGTAGCCACCGGAAGGGCTGATATTATGATAGATGCAATTTTACATATTTGGGATGCAGCAGCGTTATTACCTATAATCACCGAAGCAGGCGGGTCTTATTCTGATTTGTCAGGCAATGCTTCAATCGAAAGCGGTAATGCGATTTCAACCAATAAAACCCTGAAGGATAAAATTGTTCACCTATTTGAAAATCAACAAGTAATATGAAATTGCTCAAATCTGTTTTTGTTCTCTTTTTCTTAGTTTTTTCCGGAAAATCTTTGTTCGGCCAATCGTGGGATTATGAAAAGTATCCGCGCATGAATGTCGAGTACATTCACCTTGATGCCGATTTGCGTATTGGTGAAGACGGCTTGATTGAGGGTGATGTGCTTTATGAAGTTCGCATCAAAAGCAACCGCACTGATAGTGTAAGGCTGCACGCAAGCGGGTTAAACATTCTGCAAATTGCAGTGAATGATGATGTAAAAGATTACAGGGTTTCTGATGACGAACTGATCATATACCTTGAAAACAGTTATGATGTTGGTGAGCGGATTCAGTTAAGTATCCAGTACGACTCTGAACCACGCTTTGGCGTGCATATGAACAGCGATGCAACGATGTGGACATCGCAGCTTCCGAAAGCTGTGAGACACTGGCTGCCGGTAATGGATCACCCGAGAGTGGAATTTACTGCAGACCTGAACATCACACACGCATCCCATTACGATGTAGTGGCGACAGGAAGGAGAAGCAGTTCAGAACTGATCAGTGTTGATGAGGAGGTTACAACTTTTAGTTCGAACAGGCCGGTACCTGCAACATCAATTGCCTGGGCCGTAGGAGATTTTACTCAGATTGCAACTACAACAGCTTCTGTTGAAGGACTTGCTGAACGAGACGCCGCAGTATTTGAAAGCCGGACAGATCCTCAGATTTATCTCTATGGAGAATCAGAATCTGTTGACCGCGAACTGCTTGTTGAAGCTGCATCAGCATACAGACAAATTTTGGATGATTTGGGTGCAGAATTTCCCTACCGCGACATGCATATTGTTGTTCTTGAAGAAGATTACTGGGAAGTGAGAAATGATGCGGCCGGAATTGTATTTGTTTATAAACCGCATGGCAACCTGGTCCAGCAAATACAGCATGGTATCATCGGGCAGTGGATTGGCACCTACCTGCGTTCAGAGCAGTGGGCTGATTCAGATGCGATCAACATATTGAAGGCAGATATCGCAAAACGCCTGTTTGACTTTGAAATATTTGAACCGGCTGATTATGAACCGTATGATAGACTATCGGGTTATGAACTTTCAAAATGGAAGCACTATCTCGACAGTGGTGATCTTGATTATTTGCTTGCCGATGTAGCACAGATCAGAGATGAAATTTTAACAGATAACAATTCTGTACTTGACTGGCAGTCATTTGCTATGAAGATCTATGAGAATACAGGTCAGCCCTATTTTGAAAGATTTACACCGGGTGAACCGGAAAGAGTGGATGAAGAAGACAAAGAGCCCATCGTTTATACAGCCCGGATTGAATGGGAGGAGGGGGCCAGTGCCGCAGAAATTTATTTTGAAGCCCGGGATATTGAAAGAGTTGTAACCGAACTGGCAACCGTTAAAGTGGAGGAAGTTACTTTAAATGAAGTGCGTGAGCATGAGGTAACTTTTACCGGCACCGAAGACGGGGTTGTCATCAATGTTTCAACTGCATTAGACAATATTCTCTTAACCGTTAAAGATCGTGAAGATCTCGTACTGGATGAGGTAAAACCGTTCTATTTTTGGATTCATCAGCTTAGATATCATGAAGAAATAAAAAGGCGGGCTGAAGCAGCGGCTGCACTATCACGGTTTCCTGAAAATCCGGATTTACAGCTTGCTCTTTCAGATATCCTGATGGATGAATCTGAACCTGAAGTGGTTGCTGCAATACTTACTTCCATTTCTGAACTTACACAAGGTGCATCCGGAACAGATGAACGGTTTTTGAGATACTCATCGTCCGGTCATCCTGATGAAGTTCGTAAAGCTGCAGTTGAAGCTCTTGCTCATTTTCATGGCAATGAAAGCGTGATCAGCCGCCTTAGAAATACGATTATCCAAACCACTAACAGGGATTTACGGAGAAGTGCGATCTATTCGCTGGATCAGGTAACCGATGCATCCCGATTTGCTTCCATTGCTGAAGACCTTGTAACACGAGATCCGGTTTTAAAAGATGTGCCCCTGATTCTCAGTCTGCTTGCTGAAAAGGGAGAGGGTGAACTGGCAGTAAATCTTGCTTCTACGTTTGTTGCCGGAGAGTTTCCGTACGAAACCAGGAAACAGTCTCTGGATATCATGCTGGAAATTGATCAGTCGGCATCCAACTGGATGAATCGGTTGCCTGATTTGCTGTCCGACCGGAATCCACGAATTCGCTACCAGGCCGTTGCAGCTCTCGATAAACTGAATGCTCAGCAGAAACAGGAAATTGTTAGGAATCACTTGGATGACGAGCATGATGCCAGAATCCGGAATGCAATGAATTGATAAAACCAAAGAAAGTCATAATAACTTTTTTGCCATTCGAACAAATTTGTCATTGTTCCATAGAATATTTGTTTAGCGGCTCGTATCTAACAACTGACAGGACCCCGACAGGCTTGTCGGGGTCCTGTAAGAGTTGTGATCCAAAGTTTATAAGCTGCGAAAGAGTTAACAGCGATCCCGACAGGCTTCTCGGGAGTAACGCACTCTGTCAGGTCGATTAACTCATACTTCCAATAATAATTTTGGAACTAACTTACGACTGCCGCACCCACCTAAGTAAATCTTTATAACTTGCTGTGCTGCCATAGTTAAGGATGCCTACCTTATAAATTTTCGCGCTCAGCCACATCGTTCCTGCAAACGTCAGAAATATCAGGATTATGGAGAGAGAAATCTGCCAAAAGGGTACCTCGGTAATGGCAATTCGTGTAACCATTAAAATGGGCGAGAAAAACGGAACCATTGAACTGATTACAGAAAGCAGGCTGTCGGGGCTTTGCCATGTATGAAACATGATGATGTAAGCGATAAAAATCGGTGAGCCGATTGGCAGCATCAACTGCTGTACATCAGTATCGGAGTCGGAAGCCGCGCCGATTGCAGCAAAAAGTGAACTGTAGAGCAGGTAACCGAGAATAAAGAATATTACAAAATAGATAATCAGGTTAAGTTCCAGCGAAGGCAGATCGAGCAGCATAGGCAATTCAGCCTGGGCAGCTTCTGCTTCAGGGCCAAGTCCGGCAGTCTGTTGATCCATCAGCATTGTGGCAACCGGTCCGGCAATAGTTGTGAGGCCGAAAAACGTAATAATCCAAATTCCGAACTGTGTAATGGCCAAAGCACCCACCCCAGCCATTTTTCCGGTCAGCAGTTCTATCGGTTTTACCGAAGAGGTGATTACTTCAACGATTCTGTTGGTTTTTTCCTCAATGACTCCCCGGGTCACATAACCGCCATAACTGAAAATTGCCGCAAAAATAATGATGCCCAGAATCATTCCTACGATTGAAAGAAAAACGGTGTCATCATCGGTTTCTTCTCCTGCCCTGGTAAGCCTTCTCGAGTCCAGCGAGATGCTTGTTTCATAAATGTTCTGAATTTCCTGGGGTACTTCAGCGCGCCGCAATCGTTCCTGCCTGATTACTTCACGGATATCAGAACGAATAGAAGTTAATAACTGCATGCCTCCGCTGCCGCTGTAGATCAGTTCAAGATTTTTGTCATCTGCAATATTTTCCTCATCAATTACGATAAACCCGGTGATTGCATCCTGCTGAACCATCGTTCTGAGTGAATCGGTTTCTAACGCGCTGTGGTCAAGATATCGGGCAGGGTTCAATTCAATCAGTGGCTGAACAATGGCACCGGTTTCATCTTTGATACCAATTTCGAACCTGACATCACTCTCCCAGACGGTTACAAATACCATCACACCAAAAAATGCAACAAAACCCACAGGCACCAGAATAGTAGCCCAGATAAATCCTTTGCTCCGAACCCTTGTAATGTATTCTCGTTTTAAGACCAATAATACCTGTTTCCAGTTCATGACAGCAGCGCCTCTTTATTTTTGATATTGTCCTCACCCACAGTTGAGATGAATATTTCATTCAGGGATGGCTCAACCAGTTGAAATTTGTTAATTTCTGTTTTATCCATTGCTTTTTTGAGAATTGTCTGATGATCCAGTCCGTTCAGAATCCTGATTTCAGCAAAATTGGTTGACCTGTTATTGATACGAACATCATCAAGTTCATCCAGGAAACCGGGGTCTCCATCAAACTCTATCAGCACCGTATTTTTTCCAAAATCTTTTTTGATCTTTCGCAGATTTCCGGTGATAACCACTTTCCCATTGTTGAAGAGGCAAATATCATCACACATCTGTTCAACCTGTTCCATTCTGTGAGTGGAAAACAAAATGGTTTTGCCGTTTTGCCTCAGTTCAATAATAATTTGTTTCAATAGTTCGCTGTTGATAGGATCGAGCCCGCTGAAGGGTTCATCAAAAATGTAAATATCCGGGTCGTGTACAATGGTGGCTATGAACTGAATTTTCTGGCTCATTCCTTTAGAGAGTTCACCAACTACTTTCGAATGCCAGTCGTAGGCGTCGAAACGCCTCAGCCAGTATACAATCTTTTTTTTAGCATCTGTTTTATTAAGTCCCTTTAGCTGTGCCAGGTACATCAACTGCTCACCAACTTTCATTTTTTTGTAAAGGCCGCGTTCTTCAGGCATGTACCCGATCATCTTCTGAGTTCGGGGACCAACCTGTAATCCGTTAATGATTATCTCACCTGTATCCTGGGGGATGATGTGATTTATCATCCTGATGGTGGTAGTTTTTCCCGCACCATTAGGCCCCAAAAGCCCGAATATGCGCCCCTTGTACACATCAAAAGAAACATCATTAACGGCTTTGGTCTTACCGAATGATTTGCTCAAGTTTTTTACCTGTATCGATATCATTTTTTAATCCTGTTTGAGTCCTGGCTTAAATCATCAAAAAACAGCAGTCAAAATAAGCTATAACGCTATTAAAATCATTGGGCTTATAAAAAATTTTATTTACAAGCTTAAGGCAATGTATTGATGCAAACTTTCTTGTTATATTGATTAGACAACAATTGTGATGAACAGATTTACCCGAAATTTTTAATTGGTTTGATCAAATTTTCAAACGGTACGGCCTGAAATTATCTTTAAAGTACCAGAACGTTATACGGCTACATTCCATTTTGTTACACAAGTGTTAACAAATTATTATGAAGGGTAGATTAGGTTTATATTATCAATTAAAATGTGTTTATTAACATGATAAGATTGAGGGCTAAGAAGTTTTACATATTACATCAATTATGAAAATATTTCATGTATCTGCAGAATGTTATCCGGTAGCAAAGGCAGGTGGCCTGGGGGATGTAGTTGGGGCATTGCCTAAATATTTAACAATGGCTGGACATCCTGCTTCGGTTATTTTGCCACATTATCACAATAAATGGACTCAGCAAGCCGAAACAGAATTAATCCATGAGGGAAATGCACCATTTGGCCATTCTTCATTTACATACAGAGTCAGTATTTTAAAACAACCCGATCTCGGATTCGAGTTATTTTTCATTGATATTCCAGGCAGGTTTGACCGCCCCGGTGTTTATTTAGACCCATGGTCGGGCTATCCATACTGGGATGAAAAGGAACGGTTCTTTAGCTTTCAGATTGCGGCACTCGACTGGATACTCACACTTGAGCAAAAACCGGATGTGATTCATTGCCACGACCACCACACAGCGCTGATTCCTTTTCTGATGACCCAGAGCTATCGATACGAATCACTGAAAAGTATTGCTACGGTATTAACGATTCATAATGGCGAGTATCAGGGGAGGTATGATCTGCAAAGTGCATCGCTGCTTCCTGAGTTTAACACATACAATTCAGGCTTGCTGAAATGGGATGGCTCACTGAACGCACTGGCAACAGGTATCAAAACAGCCTGGCGGGTTACCACCGTATCAAAAGGATATCTGAATGAACTCCAGGATTTTTGCCATGGCCTGGAGGTGCTGCTTCGCCAGGAATCGGACAAATCAACAGGCATTCTTAATGGAATAGATACTGAAGTTTGGGATCCTGCCACAGACGGTTATTTGTCTGAAAATTATTCCCAGAGAAATTATAAAGTTGGAAAAGCAAGAAACAAAGAACTGCTCTGTGACCAGTTTAATCTCGATCCCGAACGCCCTTTATTTTCTTTTATCGGGAGGCTTGTTAGAGAAAAAGGAGCAGACCTGTTACCCGACTTGATAAGAATATGTAATGAAAATAATATTGACGCAAACTTTTTAGTATTAGGTACCGGAGATCCCTATCTGCACTCAGTTTTTGAGGATCTCACCGGATCGCACACAGGGTATTTTGATTCGAGGCTGGAGTACAATGAACAACTTGCACATCTTATTTATGCAGGGAGTGATTTTCTGCTGATGCCATCGCGGGTTGAGCCCTGCGGGCTGAATCAGCTCTATTCGATGAGGTATGGAACTATACCGCTTGTACGAAAAACCGGAGGCCTTGCAGATACTGTGATTGATATTCGTGAAAAAAATGGGTACGGTCTTGTTTTTGAAAACTTTAAAGTACCGGAAGCAGTCCATGCAGTTGAACGGGGAGTAGAATTATTTAAGAATAAAAATGTGTTTAATAAAACAAGAAGACACATAATGGGACTCGACTTTTCCTGGACAAAAGCTGCAAAAAACTATGTAAATTTATATACATCAATGAACTAAACTGGAGTCTGATATGCATGAATCAACTATTGCAATAATACTTGGGGGCGGGCGCGGAACCCGGCTTGATCCTTTAACACGTGATCGAAGTAAACCGGCTGTTCCAATCGCCGGTAAATACCGTTTGGTAGATATTCCTATATCCAACTGTTTGAATTCCTGGATTCGGAAGATATTTGTACTGACTCAATTCAATTCAGCATCCTTGAACAGGCACATCAAAAACACATATACTTTCGATCTGTTTTCAAGAGGTTTTGTGGATATTTTGGCTGCCGAGCAGACACATAAAAGCGCAAATTGGTTTCAGGGTACGGCTGATGCGGTACGGCAATCTCTTCATCATCTTGCGAATTATGATTATGAGCATGTTCTCATCCTTTCAGGTGATCAGCTTTACCAGATGGATTATCGTGAAATGCTGAAAGTTCATGAAGAGGAGAATGCAGATTTAACTGTAGCCACAATTCCGGTTACGGCTAAAGATGCTACGGATTTCGGAATCATGAAAACGGACGAATCGGGGAAAATTGAGAGTTTTGTTGAAAAACCACCTGCCGAAGAGCTGGATAAATGGGCATCCGAAACATCACCTGAAATGCAGCAAAAGGGCAGGATTTATCTCGCATCTATGGGGATTTATGTCTTTAATAAAGATGTGATGCTTCGGCTTTTTGATGAAAACCCGGATTCTACCGATTTTGGCAAAGAAATTATTCCTAAAGCGATAGATGAGGGAGTTAATGTTTCAAGTTATTCGTTCGACGGCTACTGGACGGATATTGGAACGATAAGCTCATTTTTTGAAGCAAACCTGGAACTTGCTGAAACTCTGCCGGAGTTTAATCTCTATGATAACGAGCAAATTATTTATACAAGAGCAAGATATCTGCCTGCATCAAAACTTACAGGAACCAGCCTTGAAAGGGTCTTGATTGCCGAAGGTTGTATCATAGAAGCCAGCAGGATCGAGAGATCGGTAATTGGAATTCGATCCAGAATTGGAAGAGGCACAACCATTGAATCTTCAATTGTGATGGGAAATGATCATTTTGCCACACAGGACGATCTTGATAAACAGTCAAACAATCGGCCTCTGATGGGTATCGGCCAGCGTTGCTTTATAAGCAAAGCAATTATCGATAAAAATGTGAGAGTTGGTAATGATGTGAAAATCAATGGCGGTTCACATCTTGAAGACGGCGAATACGAAAAGCATACCGTAGTTGACGGAATTGTGATTATTCAGAAGGGAACAGTAATTCCGGATGGATATAGTATCTGATCCTGAAATAGCCGCCGGATCATAACTTATCCGGCGGCATTTCAAAATCTAAAAATCAGAGTAACTCTTTTAGAGTAACACCAATTTCTGCAGGACTTTCTGCAACCGTTACTCCGGCTTTCTTCAGAGCTTCTTTTTTGTCTTTCGCTGTGCCCTGCCCGCCGGAGATAATGGCTCCTGCGTGCCCCATTCTTCGTCCCGGAGGAGCTGTGCTGCCTGCTATAAACGCAACTACCGGTTTGTCTACATTGTCCTGGATGTAAGCAGCAGCTTCTTCTTCAGCCGAGCCGCCAATCTCTCCAATCAGTACAATTGCCTCAGTATCCGGGTCTTCATTGAAGAGTTTTACTGCATCTGTGTGTGTTGTGCCAATAACGGGATCGCCCCCGATTCCAATAGCTGTGCTTTGTCCGAGGCCTGCCTTTGTAAGCTGGTCAACGGCTTCATAAGTCAAAGTTCCAGAACGTGATACAACACCAACCGGCCCTGGAGTAAAAATCATTGCAGGCATAATTCCCACTTTAGCTTCACCGGGCGTAATTGCGCCGGGGCAATTGGGTCCTACAAGAGTAACTCCGTGGTTTTTGCATACCTGATAAGCTTTTACCATATCCTGAATGGGAATCCCCTCGGTAATGCAGATAATCACTTTAATGCCGGAAACGGCTGCTTCCATAATTGCGTCTGCCGCAAATGCAGGTGGCACAAAAATAATGGATGTATTTGCACCTTCTTCTGATACAGCATCGGCTACTGTATTATAAACAGGTTTATCAAGATGGGTTTTGCCGCCCTTGCCCGGAGTTACACCGCCAACGATGTTTGTTCCGTATTGCAGCATTTGTTCGGCGTGAAATGTTCCTTCGCTTCCGGTAAAACCCTGTACGATTAACCGGGTCTCTTTTCCAACTAATACACTCATGTAACAGGTTTGTTTGATTTATTTTTGATGTAATTAATTTTGTTTGAATATACCATCATTGCCGTTCATTGCCAAAGTAATGAGCAGCCTTTCAGCCTGAAAAAAGAAAACAAATGTTAGAGAAATTCCGGCAATTTAAAATCATGGTTTCCAGCGCAATCCCAGCAATGCTCCGATCTGATTTCCTGCAAGCCTTCCACGATCATAAGCAATTTCAAAGAGTATAAATGTATTTTGATCGTTGAATAATTTCACGGGAATTTCTGCACTGGTCAAAACAGAAAGTTGTCTCACCGCATGTCCGCCAACGGTATGGATGGCATCACCGAGTTCATCCATTTCACACCGGTAACCGAACAATTCTTCATCACCTAAATCAGGAACCCGGTTATCACAATACTTTCCATAATTTCTGCTATAAGTTGCCTTTGCTGACAACTGAATGCCTTCATATTCAGAAATTAATCCAACATGGTGAGCCACAATCCGGTTGTTTATGACACCTAAATTCTCATCAGAAGGAAAAAAAAGAGGATTCCCGATGGTTCTAAGATTATACACCCAGCCGCTTCTGTACACTCCGTGATTATAATAATTTTCATTACCCCGATAGAGATCCCTGTCAGGGTCACCGCCAATATTTGGCCGCCGCGGACCATCTTGATATTTAGTGTAAAGATGCTCATAAACAAAGCGTCTAACCGGCGGCCGGAAATTCTCAGGCAGTGATATGGAAATTCCCATCAGAGCATCCTGGAGGCTTTTCAGCTTTAAATTATCTCTCGTCTCGAGCGGAAATTGTCTGTAAACAGTGAAACTGGTTTCACCAATATCAAGAAAAAATCCAAAATCCCAGGCGCCCAGATGATCACCAAGCACATAGGTCTGAAACGGGCCGGGAGTTTGTTCATCACCGGGATAGGCAAGAAATACATTTCTAAAATCAGAAAACCGTGTCGGTATATCACCAAAATCAGGATGATCACCACCCCATTTTACGTAATGGGCAATTCCTGCATATAAGTTCAATGGCAGGCTTCCCCCCAGGCGGACATGGCCCACTTTTTCATGCAAAAACAGATTGTCGGTGTAGCGGCGGCTTCCCAGCCAGCCATGAGAGATATGTCCGCGTATTTGGATAAAATCTTTCGTGAGTGGGATGGATGTCCAGTCAATAAGGCCTAACCGCAGTTGGGGAATAGGTGTGGGATTAGTGCTGATTCCCAAAGATCCCATACCAATTTCGTAATCGTGTATAGGAGAGGTGTTATGAAATCTTCCTGCGGCAAATTGAACTCCGGCAGCTTCAACTTTTACATAGCCTTGGTTGAAGGAAAATGTGGCCTCACTTCCAGGGCGGGCAATCAGGTCTGCACCATATCGAACTGTGAAAAATCCCGATACGTTGGCAGTTGCATGGTGCTGAAATCTTGTTAAAAACTGACTGCCGTTTCTTGCAAATATTCCGTGCCTGTTGCTCTGAAGCCAAAACGGAGTGTCGCCGCTTGAGCTGATTATAGCAGAAGTTTCTATTGAGGAGTGATTCTGTGCAGACAGTTCAATAGAAAAAAATAGTAATATTAAAACCGGCAGGGATAATCGGGCCATTCAAAAACTGCTCATTTCGTGATTTTTTACTGGCTTAAATTATGAATAGTTTGCCACTATAAACAGCAGTGAACAACTCTTTTGGTAAAATGTTATTTTCTCACAAACTGTTTATAACGATATCATCTTAATCCAAACGCAAATTCAATCCGCTCAGAAAATTCCGCAGTGATCAAAAAAATTGAAAACAAAACGGTTGTTGATTATCGTCCTCCCAAGGCTGAAATGGATCCTCATCGGCCGCATTTTTTTTTGAATGAGCCAGAGAAGCAGGCAGATGGAAACATAAAATCAGTTAACACAATTTTTCTAACAAACCGTGAGTGTCCCTTCAAGTGTGTGATGTGTGATCTGTGGCGGCATACGCTTGACGAGCCCACTCCAAAAGGCGCTATTCCGGCTCAGATCGAATTTGCACTGGACAGATTGCCGAATGCCCCGGTGGTGAAGCTGTACAACAGCGGAAATTTTTTTGACGGGAAGGCTATTCCGAGAGATGATTATCATGATATTGCCCGGTTACTTGCCAACGCCGAACATGTGATCGTGGAAAATCATCCAAAACTGATTGGCCCTTTCATTCCGGAATTCCGGAATTTACTTAACGGATCTTTTGAAATTGCCTTAGGCCTGGAATCCATTCATCCGGTTGTGATGCCTAAACTGAATAAGCAGATTACAAGAGAGAACTTCTCGGAAGCCGTTCGGTTTTTAGAAAGTCACGGTATCAGCAGCAGAGCATTTATTCTTTTGAATCCGCCCTTCCTGAAAGGCGTTGAGGAAAATAAACGCTGGTGTCTTGAATCGGTTAAGTTTGCGTTTGAGTGTGGTGTATCTGCTTGTTCAATCATCCCAACTCGGGATGGCAACGGCATAATGGAAAAACTGCGTGAGCAAGGTGAATTTGAACCTCCCACTCTTTCTGCACTTGAATCGGTCTTTGAAAAGGCATTATCCCTGAATAGAGGAAGAGTGTTTTGTGACCTTTGGGACCTGAACCGATTCTTGGATTGTGAAAAATGTATTGATAAACGAAAAGAGAGGTTAAAAATGATGAATCTATCGCAAGAGGTTTTACCAAAAATTCGATGTAACTGTAATTAAAAAATCAATTTTCTATGAGTGAAAATCGTATAAAAACATATGACATCACCGTTATAGGCTCAGGTTTTGCAGGAAGTATTACCGCAATGGGATTGCACAAACTTGGCTACTCGGTTTGTTTGATTGAGAAGGAGAAACACCCAAGATTTACAATCGGTGAATCATCAACCCCGATTGCCGATATGGTACTGAGAAGCCTTGCGGATGAATATGAACTTCCTTTTTTGAAAAAAATATCCAGATACGGAGATTGGCAAAAACATTATCCGGAAGTAGTTTGCGGGTTGAAGCGAGGGTTTAGCTATTATCCACATCAAAAAGGAAAACCATTTAAAAGCAGCAAGGATCATGAAAATGAACTGCTTGTGGCAGCAAGTGTAAATGATGAGAATTCGGATACAAACTGGCTTAGAAGTGATGTTGACCATTTTTTGTTAAAACAGGCTCAGAGCCTTGGCATAAATTATATGGATGAAACCGAAATTACAGATCTAACCCGTCTGGATGGTAAACTGCGCTGGAATGTTGAGTACAAAAATAATGCAGGAGTCAATAACCTGAGAAGCAACTGGCTGATCGATGCCACAGGATCACCGAAATTCTCCGAAACATTTTTTGCCACTAAATCTTCAGCCGATGACTTTTATACAAACTCAGAAACTGTTTTTACTCATTTCAATCACGCACCTCACTGGCTGGATTATTTAAACAAGTATAAATTTTACACTGACGATTATCCCTACAATCCGGATTTTTCCGCGCTTCACCACCTTACAGAGGAGGGATGGATCTGGATGCTTCGCTTCAACAACGACTTGTTAAGTGCGGGACTGTTGCTTGACAGAAATCAGGATCATGCTGCATCTGATTCACCGGAAAATATCTGGAAGAGCATCATCAAAAAGTATCCTTCACTCCATCAGATTTTTAAACATGCAAAAATTGCCGAAAATCCCGGCAGAATGATTGCAACCGGACGGCTTCAGAGAAAACTTGACCAAATGTATGGTGACGGCTGGATTGCGTTGAACCATACAGCCGGCTTTATTGATCCGTTGCACAGTACCGGAATTGCATTTGCGCTGACAGGTGTTGAAAAAATTCTGTCACTCTTTTCACAAAAACCTTCGGATGATCTGTTGATTTCGAAGTTTAAAAAAATTCAAGATCAAACTTTTAATGAATTGAAGTTGATTGACTTAATTGTATCCTCAGGGTATAAATCTCGATGGAATTTTAATCTTTTTGCTGCTTCCGTAATGCTCTATTTTATTGCCTCAATCCGATATGAGCAAAGCCGGATTAAAGGAGAAAGACCGGATTCTTTTCTATGTTCCGATGACCAGGAATTATTTGACATTATATCACAGACCCATCAGGAAATTGCTCAATTGGAAAAGTCAAAATCAGAAGGGAAGGCTAAAGGATTAGTTGAGAAGATAGAAAAGAAAATAAGGCCTTATAACCCGGTTGGTTTAATGGATCCTCATAAAAAAAACATGTACAGGCACACGGCAATAACACTATAGTATTTTGAAAAACCGAAGAGAAAGCGTAAATTGTCGTAATTAATATGACAAATTGCGTGAGTATGGATAAAGAAAAATTTCAAAATATAGTGAGAGAAGCAGCGGTAGCTTATAATCCGTCTAACGAAATGCAAATGGTGAAAACCGCCCGGTCCGGGATAACCAAAAAAACCCTGGTAAACATCTCAAAACTAAGCGGCCTTTCCGTTAAAGAACTGGCTGAGTTGTTGCCTGTTTCCCTCAGAACCATTCAGCGCTACAAAAACGATGATATACTCGAACCCGCAGTTTCCGAGAGGGTTCTGCTCATTGCAGAAGTGCTGGCCAAAGCGCTTGATGTATTTGGATCTCTCGAAGATCTGCAGCACTGGCTGCACACACCATCCGTTGCATTAGACAGGCAAACGCCAATCAGCCTGCTCGATACCAGCTTTGGAGCTCGGTTGGTCACCGATCAGCTCGGAAGAATAGAACATGGCATTTATTCCTGATGCTTCTGTACAGAATCTCTAAAGAAAAATATATCAGGGATCTGAGTGGTGAGGGTGCGCGTAAATACGG
>SLPZ01000292.1 GCA_007131725.1 Balneolaceae bacterium | reverse complement strand
CGAAGGGTGAGAGAATTGCCGACAATACCCACACAATCACCAGCAAAATAAAGAAGAGCATGGCGGGATCGGGGAGTTTGTTGCCAGCCTTTTCGATGAAGTTTAGAAATTTGTCAAACATTGTGCCTCTGCTTTCCGATGCGGGAGGCGCACTTTCAGGTTCTTTTTTCTCTTCGGCCACTGTAGAGCTTTTTGGTTAGTATTTACAAGATACAATTGTCAAAAATAAGGTATTTGGAGCTGTTTGCAAGTAAAAAATGTGCAGATTTGAAATTTACCCTGAATTCGTGTATAGAATTTTTTTAAAGACAGAAAATGAAAAACCGGAGTACCGGGAAAAATTTATCAAAAGAATAAACTTCATTGAAGAATCATTTAGTAAATACAAATATTCTTCAGTATCGTTTATTTAATAACTGTGTATTACCTCGGGAAATAAGCCCTTTGGGAAAACTTGACAAAAGGCAGTTAACAGCACTCTTAATCGCCCAACTAATTTTGTTTTTATGTATTTCAGCACAACCGATGACAGTATAGAACTTGGCAAAATCAAAGATGATCTTGAGTTTCTGCACCAATGTTTTGTTACCATGTTACGTGAGTCTGGTGAAGATGACGTTGCAGAACTTATTAATAAAGGCAGTTTTCAGAGCAGCGACTCAAAAAAAATCAGCAAGGCTTTTTCACTCTATTTTCAGTTTACCACCATTGTTGAAGAGAACGCGGCCGTACAGCTTCGCAGAAAACTTGAAAGTGAGTTTGGACTGCACCGCATCTCGGGGCTTTGGGGGCGTACACTGAAAGATTTAAAAGAAAGCGGTGTTGATGAAAAGGAGATAGCCTCTCTTCTGCCAAAAACCAGGATTGAACCGGTTTTCACGGCACATCCAACGGAATCAAAACGCTCCACGGTTATCGATCAATTACGTTCTATTTATCTGTTGATGGTAAAGAGGGAAAATCAGATCTGGACCGAAAACGAACTGAAGGAAATTGAAGATGAAATTATTGCTGCCATGCGGCGTTTGTGGCAAACCGGACAAGTATTTTTACAAAAGCCCAAAATCGAGGATGAACGAAGAAATGTTCTGCACTACCTGAAAAATGTATTTCCGAATGTTTTGCATTTACTCGACCAGCGACTGCGGAATGCATGGGAGAAAACAGGGTTCAATCCCGATCTGCTTCGCTCAAGAACATCACTGCCTGCTGTACGTTTTGGGAACTGGGTGGGCGGAGACCGTGACGGACATCCATTTGTAACCGACCGTGTAACCTCGGAAACCCTCCTTGAATTCAGGCAGGTGGCTCTCCGGCTTTTACGTGATAATTTGTCTAACCTGGCACGAAAACTCAGCATTTCCATCCACGAAGCATCTCCGCCGGATGAACTGACAAAACGAATTCAGGAAATGGCTGCACGCTGCGGAGATGCATCTGCATCGGCACTAAACCGCAACCCTGATGAACCCTGGCGCCAGTTTCTCAATTTGATGCAGCATCTGCTCCCTCTCGATAAAAACGGCAAGCCGCTGTTGAATCCCGATCCTGATCGTTACTACCGGAATGAAACCGAACTTTTGGAAGATCTGGATCTGCTCACCACCTCGCTCCACTCCATTAACGCCTCACGCATTGTTATGGCCGATGTTAAGCCAGTTGCACGAATGACGGAAACTTTCGGTTTTCATCTTGCATCGCTCGATATCCGCCAAAACAGCCGTTTTCATGACCTTGCTCTATCTCAACTGCTGAAGGCTGCCAGCATACCCGATGGCGAAAACTTTGCAGAATGGGCCGAAAATAAACGGGTTGAATTCCTGAACCGCGAACTGGAAACTCCAAGGCCGTTTGTGCATAACCGTTTTGGTTTGGGTGATGAATCAGATGCCGTATTATCCTGCTATCGTGTGCTTTACAAATACTTTACTCAATTTGGCCACCGAGGCATCGGTTCGCTTATTGTGAGTATGACTCGCAGCCTGAGCGATCTGCTTGTGGTTTATGTTCTCTGCAGGGAAGCCGGATTGATGAAAATCACAGAAAACGGGATGGTTTGCAAACTGCCGGTGGTCCCGCTGCTTGAAACGATCAATGACCTGGAGAAAGGGCCCGAAATTCTGGATGTATTTCTCTCTCATCCAGTAACCAAACGTACCCTGAAATATCGCGCTGAACTGGAAAACAGGGAGCCAACCCAACAGGTGATGATCGGCTACAGCGACAGCAACAAAGACGGCGGAATTCTGGCAAGTCTCTGGAGCCTCCATCTTGCACAGCGCAAACTCAGCGAAACGGGAAAAAAACACAACGTAAAAATCCGGTTTTTCCATGGTCGCGGAGGTACCATCAGCCGCGGAGCCGGGCCAACGCACCGTTTTATTGCAGGGCTGCCGCCTTCATCAATTCAGGGAGATCTGAGGCTGACCGAACAGGGAGAGGTCATTTCACAAAAATATGCCAACCGGATTACTGCACTCTACAATCTTGAACTGCTGCAAGCAGGAACAACAGGATTAACACTTGGTGTTTTTGACAAAACGAACATCAGAAAAGCCGGAGGCAGTGATGAAAATAGAAGCCGGGAACTTGAGCAGATTGTAAACCGGCTTTACAACTTCAGCCTTGAAAGTTATCAGAATTTGGTTCAATCCGATGGTTTTGTCAGGTTTTACGAACAGGCCACCCCGATTGACCTTATTGAAATGAGCAGTATCGGGTCAAGGCCGGCAAGACGCACCGGTAAAAGAACGTTTCAGGATTTACGCGCAATACCCTGGGTTTTTAGCTGGAGCCAGGCTCGTTTTTTCCTTACCGGCTGGTATAGTGTTGGAGCCGCACTCGAACGGCTTCGCGATGAGGACCGCGAATCCTTTGATCTTCTAAGCAGAAACGCCATTGGTTATATGCCGTTCCGATATGTCATAACAAGTGCTTCATCGGCCATTGCGCTTACCGATATTCCAATCATGAAATCTTATGCCACCTTGGTTGATGATTCTACACTGGCTGATCAATACCTGGATATGATCACCGAAGAGTATCACCGGACAAAAGAGATGCTCGAACTATTATACGGGCATAATTTGCGCGAACGGCGTCCCCGTTTGTACCAGATGATTGAATTCAGATCTGAACGGCTCAAACCCCTGCATGAACTGCAAATCCGGCAGTTAAAAGAGTGGCGGGGTTTGAAAAAGCACGGTAACGAAAAGCACGCTTCCGAAATATTGCCGGATATGCTGCTGGTATTGAACGCAATTGCGAGTGGCCTGGGGACAACCGGTTAACAATCTGTTAGATATCCGTCACACACCCTTCGCTTGCGGTGGATACATTCTTCGCATATTTATAAAGAATGCCGCTTTTGAATTTCAGTTCGGGAGCCTGCCAGTTTTTCCGGCGCACGGCCAGTTCCTCTTCGGATAGATCTGCGTTTAAAATTCGCTTGTCTGCATCGATGGTGATGGTGTCGCCGTCTTTGAGCAAGGCGATGGTTCCGCCAAGCTGGGCTTCAGGTGTCACGTGGCCAATCACAAACCCGTGAGTTCCGCCGGAGAAGCGTCCGTCTGTGATTAAAGCAACCTCTTTGCCAAGGCCGGCTCCCATAATTGCTGCGGTAATGGAAAGCATTTCCCGCATACCGGGTCCGCCTTTCGGGCCTTCGTAGCGAATCACAACCACATCGCCCTTTTTTACTTTTCCGGCTTGAATACCCTGCAAGCAATCTTCTTCCGATTCAAACACTTTCGCAGTTCCGGTGAAACGGGTGCCCTCTTTCCCGGTAATTTTTGCTACGCTGCCTTCGGGTGACAAATTTCCGTACAAAATCTGGAGATGGCCTGTCTTTTTGATGGGATCGGAAACCGGGCGAATAATATTTTGTTCTTCCAACAGGCCGGGCACTTCATTCACATTTTCAGCAATGGTTTTTCCTGTTACGGTGATGCAATCTCCGTGAAGAAATCCTTCTTCCAGCAGCAGTTTTTGAACTGCAGGTACGCCTCCAACATTATAAAGATCTTCCATTACATATTTGCCGCTCGGTTTAAGGTCAGCAAGAAACGGCGTGCGGTCGCTAACCGCCTGGAAATCATCAATCGTAAAATCCACTTCGGCAGCTTTTGCGATAGCCAGCATATGCATCACCGCATTGGTTGAACCGCCGAGGGCAATTATCATGGTAACGGCATTTTCGAGAGATTTTTTGGTGATGATATCCCGCGGCTTGATGTCTTTTTCAAGGATGTTTAGAATGGCACTGCCGGCCTGCTCACACTCTTTTTTCTTCTGCTGATGGGTTGCCGGAATAGAAGAGCTGAAAGGCAGGCTCATTCCAAGTGTTTCAATAGCTGATGCCATTGTGTTGGCGGTGTACATCCCTCCGCAGGCGCCGGCGCCGGGACAGGCATGTTTCAAAACCCTGTTCATTTGCTCTTTATCGATCTCGTCAGAAAGAAATTGTCCGTACGATTCAAATGCCGACACAATATCCAGTTTTTGGCCGTTCAGATCCCCGGCCAGAATGGTGCCGCCATAAACCATAATGGAAGGGCGATTCAGGCGCGCCATAGCCATCACCGATCCGGGCATATTTTTATCGCAGCCTACCACAGAAATGTTGGCATCATACCACTGTGCCTGCATCACCACTTCGATCGAATCAGCGATGATATCCCTGGACGGAAGTGAGAATTTCATTCCCTGTGTTCCCATCGAAATTCCATCGCTTACCCCGATGGAGTGAAACACAAAGCCCACCATGTTTTTGTCCCAAACCGATTGCTTGATGAGGGCGGCCAAATCGTTCAAATGCATGTTGCATGGATTGCCGTCCCAGCCAGTGCTTGCGATGCCAATCTGAGGTTTTTTCATGTCTTCCTCGCTCAGACCGGCGGCATAAAGCATAGCTTTAGATCCTACCTGAGATTGTTCTTGTGTTAACCTGGAGCTAAATTTGTTTAAAATCTTCATTTTTTTGATTTCATCCGTAAGTTACTGATTGATATACACTTTGATAGTATATTATAAATTCATGGAAGCGCTTTTAAAAAATATATCTTTAGGTAAATTTTTGTTTCAAAATTTATACAAAAAATTTCTTGACTAAAACCCATTCGCTATATATGTTTTCCCAAGCGATGTTTACATAACAGGTTACAAATTGTCTGACGCAATAACACATAAACATTTTCCCGCTTTAAACTCAGCAACTGCTGACGGCAGAAATGCACTTCTGCTAAGTGTGATTAGTTTACTTACCGTGTTTACAGCAATTGTACTTTTCGTTGCTTCTGTTATTTCCATCACTATTCCTTCTATTGATATTATTAGTATTATTATTGGGCTAATTCTATCCATACTAATTTCTGGCATTCTAATTCTAAACCTAATTATTAGATAATCCCACCAGCCAGAGGTTAGAATCCGAAATTCCACAAATCGTTTTTCATTTCTTTTTTGACCTCTGGCGGGCAAACTATATCCGCGAGTCAATATGAAATATCAAAAATCAACATCCACGGCAAAAAAAATGGAACCCGAAATGTCGCTGAAGTCCGTAAAAAAGGCGGCCATGCCTGATACGCAAACGTTCAACGGCGCAGAAATTCTCATAAAAACCCTTGCTGATCTGGATGTAGATACGATTTTCGGCTATCCCGGTGGTGCTGTTTTGCCGATTTATGATTCTCTTTTTGACAACCACGACCTGAAGCACGTTTTGATACGCCACGAACAGGCCGGAACCCATGCCGCCGATGGTTATGCACGCGCAACCGGCAAGCCGGGTGTGGTGCTGGCAACATCCGGGCCGGGCGGCACGAATACAGTAACGGGAATTGCCACGGCAATGATGGACTCCATTCCCCTTGTTGTACTTACGGGACAGGTGCCCACAAGTGTGATCGGTAACGACGCATTTCAGGAGGCGGATATAGTGGGAATCACCCGTCCCATCACCAAACAGAATTACCTTGTCAGAGATGTAAACGAACTTGAAGATGTACTCCGCGAAGCATTTCACATTGCCACAAACGGCAGGCCGGGGCCGGTTTTGGTGGATCTGCCCAAAGATATGCTGAATACCACAGGCAATTACAAGTGCAACGATAAAGTAGATATTCCAAGTTTTAAACCCACGCTTCATGGCCATCAGCCACAAATTGCTAAAGCGGCCAAAATGCTGAGTGAGGCGAAAAAACCGCTGATATATGTGGGCGGCGGTGCTATTTCCGGTGAAGCCTGGAAAGAAGTTACTGCATTTGCTGAACGACTGAATGTTCCGGTTACCACCACCCTGATGGGACTTGGGGCATTCCCTGAAAGCAGGCCGCAGTCTTTGGGAATGCTGGGGATGCACGGCACCTGGTACGCCAACATGGCCATGACCGAGTGCGATGTGCTTCTGGCAGTTGGAGCACGATTTGATGACCGCGTAACCGGCCGCCTGAATGGATTTTCCCAAAAATCCAGAAAAATTCATATTGATATTGATCCGTCCTGCATCGGAAAAAATGTGGATGTGGAAATTCCAATTGTAGGTGATGTTAAACGGGTAATTCCGGCCATTGACAAGCTCGCAAAGCCACCAGAAATTTCTGAATGGTGGGATACCATCCATAGCTGGCAAAAAGAACATCCGCTGGTAGTGCCACGAGGTGATGATAAAATCTATCCGCAGCATATGGTCAAAATGATCTCTGAAGTTACCGGAGGAAATGCTATTGTGGTAACCGATGTGGGACAGCACCAGATGTGGGCGGCTCAACACTACAAATTTAATCATCCCCGCTCGTGGATCTCTTCAGGCGGACTGGGTACTATGGGTTACGGATTTCCAGCAGCGATGGGAGCGGCACTTGCCTGTCCAGATCGTGATGTGGTTTGTATTACGGGCGATGGTGGTTTTCAGATGTCATCCTACGAACTTGCCACGGCTGTTGAGTATAAAATTCCCGTAAAAATTGCTCTCATGAATAACAACTGTCTCGGCATGGTTCGCCAGTGGCAGCAGCTTTTCTATAAAAACCGCACCAGCTATTCGGTGTTTGGAAGCAACAACCCCGATTTTGTAAAAATGGCTGAAAGCTATGGAGCTGTGGGAATGCGGGCCACCAACCCTGAAGAAATGAGAGAAGTTTTAAACAAAGCCATGAAAATTAAAGATGCCCCTGTTTTGATGGACTTCCAGGTGGTAGAAACTGAAAACTGTTACCCGATGGTGCCATCCGGAGCGGCACTTGATGAGATGGTTGAGTCTGATGAAGAAGCAAATAAAGGATAAATAATGAGTACTACAACAATCATAAAAACCCCAAAACATACACTTTCGGTTTTGGTAAAGCACAATCTGAACACACTTTCCCGCATCATCGGGATATTCAGTGCCAAAGGTTTCGAGCTCGATAGTGTAACCTTTGCATCGGAGGCTGAACCCGGAATGGCACGGCTCACCATCACCACCCGCGGTGACGAAAGAACGGTTGAGCAAATCAACAAGCACCTTCACAATGTGGTGGATGTCCTCAAAGTTACTAACCTCACCCATAAAAAGTGCATTGAACGTGAACTGGCCATCGTAAAAGTTTCAACCGCAAAAGTCGGCCGCCCCGAAATTATGCTGATTGCCCAGGCCTTCAAGGCAAAAGTGATTGACATCACCAGCGATAAGCTCGCCCTGGAAGTTACCGGAAACACCGACAAAGTAGACGCCATGATCGAGGTATTGCGGCCATATGGCATAATTGCCATGTCGCGCACGGGAAGCATTGCACTAAAACGGGAATTTCAAGGTGCAGTAAACATTAATTGAAGAGTCAATTCCCAGCTAAAGATAGAAAGAATTAAATCAACAATTTTAAAACATAAATAACACAACTAAACATACTCAATGAAAGTAAAAACGTATTATAATGCAGATGCAAATCTCGATGTCTTATCCAATAAAACCGTAGCAATCATCGGCTATGGAAGCCAGGGCCATGCCCATGCCAGAAATTTAAAAGACAGCGGCGTGAACGTTGTGGTGGGGCTTAGAAAAGAGAGCTCATCCTGGAAAGAAGCCGAAGCTGCCGGGCTTGAAGTACTTGATCCGGCCGAAGCCGCCGCCAAAGGAGATCTTGTGATGATTCTGATCCCCGATCAGTTTCAGGGGCCGTTTTATAAAGAAAAGATCGAACCGAACCTAAAACCCGGCAACGCTCTGTTGTTTGCCCACGGATTTAACATCCATTTCGGCGAGATTGTACCTCCCAAAGATGTAGATGTTTTTATGGTAGCACCAAAAGGCCCAGGCCACCTTGTGAGACGGGTTTATACGGAAGGCTCCGGGGTTCCCTGCCTGTTTGCCATCTACCAGGATGCCACCGGAACTGCCAAAGAAACGGCTCTTGCCTATGCCAAAGGCCTGGGCGGAACCCGTGCAGGAGTATTGGAAACCACATTCAAAGAAGAAACAGAAACCGACCTGTTTGGTGAGCAGGCTGTGCTCTGCGGAGGGGCATCGGAATTGGTGAAAACCGGGTTTGAAGTGCTGGTTGAAGCTGGATATCAGCCTGAAATTGCCTACTTCGAATGTCTGCACGAACTGAAACTGATTGTTGACCTGATGTACGAAGGCGGTATTGAACGTATGTATTATTCGGTGAGTGATACGGCCGAGTACGGCGGCCTTTCGCGCGGAACCCGTGTAATTGACTCTGACACCAAAAAGCGAATGAAAAACATACTGGAAGAAGTGCAGAGTGGAGAATTTGCCAAAGAGTGGATGGACGAAAACCGACAAGGCCTTCCAAATCTGACAAAAATGAGAAATACACTTGGCAGCCATAAAATAGAAACCGTCGGTAAAGAACTTCGATCCATGATGGACTGGATTGACGATGACGAGGAAACTGAAGCAAAAACCGAACCGGCAGAATAACGAATCACAATCGAGAGAAATCTTTTAAAACCATAACATCACAAAACATGCCAAAATCCATTCAAATATTCGATACTACCCTGAGAGATGGAACCCAGGGCGAAAAAGTTTCTTTTTCGGCTGAGGACAAATTCCGTATAGCCAAACGTCTCGATGAGTTCGGAATCGATTACATTGAGGGTGGATGGCCGGGATCGAATCCAAAAGACATGGCATTTTTTGAGAGGGCGAAATCCCATTACTTTCAGCATGCAAAAATTGTGGCATTTGGCAGCACTTGTCGCTCTGGAAACCGGCCTGAGGAAGACCCGAACCTCCGGGCACTTATTCAGGCAGAAACACCGGCCGTTTCGTTATTCGGAAAAACCTGGCTGCTGCATGTAACCGATGCCCTGAAGATCTCTCCCGAAAAAAACCTGAAGATTATCGCGGGATCCATCAAATATCTTAAGCAGCACAGCAAGGAGATTATTTATGATGCCGAACACTTTTTCGATGGATATAAAGACAATCCCGAATATGCCGTAAAAACCCTGCTCGCTGCGCAGGAAGCCGGAGCCGACGTTTTGGTACTCTGTGATACAAACGGCGGAACGCTGACTCACGAAATCACAACGATTGTTAAGGAAGTTAAGCAGGCAGTTCAGGCCCCGTTGGGCATTCATTCCCACAACGATTCGGAACTGGCTGTGGCCAATGCGCTTGCCGCGGTTGAGGCCGGTGCCGTGCATGTGCAGGGAACCATCAACGGTTACGGGGAGCGATGCGGAAATGCCAATCTCTGTTCCATTATTCCCAACCTCCAATTAAAAATGGGGTATTCCTGTATCCCCGAAGAGAATATGGCGGGGCTCTCCACTCTTTCAAAATTTGTAAGCGAGCTGGGCAACCTCATTCCCGACAACAAACAGCCTTATGTAGGCAAAAGTGCGTTTGCCCATAAAGGCGGAATCCATGTAAGCGCCGTCATCAAAAATGAGCAGACTTACGAACACATCAAACCCGAACAGGTGGGGAACAGCCGGAGAGTGCTGGTGTCTGATCTCTCGGGAAAAAGCAATGTCACTTACAAATCGGAGGAACTGGGTTTTGAATTTGATAAAAGCTCGGAACAGAGCTCAGAAATTGTGCAGGAACTGAAAAAACTGGAGAACGAAGGATACCAGTTTGAAGCGGCAGAAGCCTCGTTCGAACTGCTTGTAAAACAGTTTACCAACAGTGCACCGGATTTCTTCAAACTGGAGGGATTCCGCGTGATAATGGAGCGAAACGGCAGCGGAGAATCGAGGTCGGAGGCCACCATAAAAGTGAGGGTGAACGACCAGATTGAACTGAGCGCTGCCGAGGGCAACGGGCCGGTTCATGCACTCGATGCGGCGCTCCGGCGGGCTCTCTGCGAATTCTACCCGGAGATTTCGTCGATGCAGCTTCAGGATTATAAAGTGCGCGTGCTGAACGAAAAAGACGGAACCGGTGCAAAAGTCCGCGTTTTGATCGACTCCGCAAAAGACGGATCAAGCTGGGGCACCGTCGGTGTTTCAGAGAATATTATCGACGCGAGCTGGAAGGCGCTCTCAGAAGGCATCATCTATTTTTTAATGAACCAAAACAGTAAACCCAAAAAGAAAGCAGAATTGGCCGAAACGGGCCAAACATAAAACAAAGGTCCCCTCATGAGAGGGAGCCAGTTTGCCGCGTGAAAAGTGACCTTGAAGCGTCTGAAGCAGAGCGGAAGTCCTTCAAGCGTCGCTGTGCAGCCATGAAAAGAACGCTTCAAGGATCCCGACGGCTGTCGGGAACGCTTGAAGGTTCCCAAATCGGACGACGAGACACACCCCTCGTCAGTCAAATATCACGACAGGTCGTGTATTTGACTAACATATCCCCTCTGAAGAGGGGAATTAATACCAAACAACAAAACAGCACAGAACCATGAACAATCACATTACCATCTTTGACACCACACTTCGAGACGGTGAGCAATCGCCGGGTTACAGCATGAACAAGCAGGAAAAGCTTCGTTTGGCTCTACAGCTCGAAAGGCTGGGTGTTGATGTGATTGAAGCCGGTTTCCCGATCGCATCAGACGGTGACTACGAAACCGTCAAAGAAATTGGAAAAACCATTAAAAAAAGTTCGGTGGCAGCACTTTGCCGTACCCGGGTGGAAGATCTTGAACGGGCTGTTTCTGCTGTTCAGCACGCAGCTAAACCAAGAATTCACACTTTTATAGCCACCAGCGATATCCACCTGAAATACAAACTTCAGCAATCGCGTGAGCAGGTGCTGGAATCTGCCGTAAAAGCAGTGGAGTATGCAAAATCATATTACGATGATGTGGAGTTTTCTGCCGAGGATGCCTCGCGCAGCGACCCCAGGTTTTTGATCGATATTTTCTCAGCGGTGATTGATGCTGGCGCCACCACGATTAACGTGCCCGATACGGTGGGTTATGCCCTGCCCTGGGAATACGCGGATCTGATCAAAACTCTGAATGAGAATATTCCGAACATCGACAAAGCCGTCATCAGCGTACACTGCCACAACGACCTGGGACTCGCCGTGGCAAATTCACTCATGGCTGTACAGAACGGTGCACGGCAGATTGAATGTACGGTGAACGGCATCGGCGAACGTGCAGGAAATGCATCTCTTGAGGAGGTGGCTATGTCCATCGAAACGCGGAAAAACAACATGGGATACACCACCTCCATCAATACAAAAGAGATTTTCCCGTCCAGCCAGATGCTTGCTGAGATAACCGGAAAAGGCGTGCAGCCCAACAAAGCCATTGTGGGTGACAATGCATTTGCCCACGAAGCCGGAATTCATCAGCATGGCGTATTGAAAAACCCGCTGACTTATGAAATTATGACACCGGAATCCGTCGGCCTGACCTGTAATAAAATTGTGATCGGCAAACATTCAGGGCGGTTTGCTCTCTGTAAAAAACTGGAAGAGCTGGGCTATCATCTGAACAAAGAAGACCTGAATCAGGTTTACCAGAAGGTAACCAGGCTGGCCGACGAAAAGAAAGTGGTGGAAGACCGTGACCTGATTAAAATTATGGCCGCAGCCGATTTTTCTATTCAAAGCCAGAATCAATCTTTTGCGGCGGGCGGATAATGTATCAACGATTTAATCACCCTCGAAAGAAATTCAATCAAACCTTAATTTAAAAATAATCAAATAATTACTCCTATTATGGGAATGACGTTAACCGAAAAGATACTTGCAAAACACAGTGGTAAAGACCGGGTGAAGCCGGGCGATAATGTGTGGGTGGATGTAGATGTACTGATGACCCACGACGTCTGCGGACCTCCGGCTATTGGAATTTTCCACAAACAATTTGGCGAAGATGCCAAAGTTTGGGACAAGGAAAAGCTGGTAATTATACCCGACCACTACATTTTTACCACCGATAAATATGCCAACCGCAATGTAGATGTGCTGCGTGCTTTTGCCGCTGAGCAGGATCTGCCTTATTTCTATGATGTAGGAACCGACAGCTATAAAGGCGTTTGCCACGTGGCTTTGCCGGAAGAAGGATTTACCCGCCCAGGTGAGGTACTTTTCGGCACAGACTCTCATACCTGTACAGCCGGCGCCTTCGGGCAGTTTGCCACCGGAATTGGCAACACGGATGCCGCATTTATAATGGGCACCGGTAAACTCTGGGTTAAAGTGCCCGAAACCATGCGTTTTGTTTTTGAAGGTGCTTCGCTTCCGCCCTACCTGATGGCCAAAGATATCATCCTGAAAATTATCGGGGATATCGGGGTTGATGGCGCCACATACAGAACGATGGAATTTACAGGCCCGGGCATTAAAGCCCTGACGATGGAAGACCGCATGACTCTCACCAATATGGCCATAGAAGCCGGAGGAAAAAACGGCGTGGTTGAACCGGATGAAGTGACCGAGGCTTATGTAAAATCCCGGACAGACAAGCCTTATGAAAAGATTTACAGCGACCCGGATGCAAATTATTACAGCGAGCACTTTTACAACCTTGAAGAAATTGTGCCCATGATTGCCAAGCCGCACAGCCCTGACAACAAGGCCACGGCCGAAGAGCTGGAAGGCGAGTATCTGGATCGGGCATACATCGGTTCGTGTACAGGAGGAAAACTGTCAGATTTTCGTGCTGCTGCAGAAATTATCCGAGGCCATAAGGTAAAACTGGATACATACATTGTTCCGGCAACAACCGAAATTGCCAGGGCACTCGAAACCGAGACTCTCTATGGAACAAAACTAATTGATATTTTCCGCGAAGCGGGCTGTAAAATCGGGAATGCTTCTTGTGCTGCTTGTCTCGGCGGGCCATCCGATACATTTGGCCGTCTGAATCAAGAAGAAGTCTGTATCTCTTCCACAAACAGAAACTACCCCGGTCGGATGGGCTCGAAGCAGGCTTCGGTTTACCTGGCATCACCCTACACCGTAGCTGCATCAGCCGTAACCGGTGTAATTACCGACCCGCGTGTATTCATTCAACAAACGGTGATTTGATATGGGACAAGGTTCAGGGTACAAGATACAGGGTGCAGGTGGCGCGATAGCGACATCCCGACCCTTCGGGAGTGCAAGGTTCAGGGTTCAGGTAACAAGTTGCGGGACAGATAATCATCCCCTCCCCGAAGTGTCGGGATTTCGAAAAACACTCAACTTGAGAGGGGACAGATCAAAGCGCGATAAGCGATTTGATCAGGTGTGTGTCCGAGCGACCTTGGATCATTTTTTCAGAGCTGTAAATGACAGAAAGCAACCAAATTCTAAAGCAAACTTCATAAAAAATAAATGAGTAAAAACACAGAACCCATCAAAGGCAAAGCTTTTGTTTTGGGCAAAAACATCGACACCGACCAAATTATTCCGGCTGCACACCTGGTGTACAGCCTCGACGATCCCGAAGAACGAAAACTCTATGGTAAGTATGCGCTTTCGGGAGTTCCGTCTGAAGAATCAGGACTGCCCCAAGGAAATATTCCGCTTACTAAAGAGGGCGAAACGGAAAGCGAGTTCAGCATAATCGTTGCAAGTGATAATTTTGGATGCGGTTCATCCCGCGAGCACGCTCCGGCATGCCTCGAGATTGCTGGAATCAAAGCCATCGTAACACCATCTTATGCCCGGATTTTCTACAGAAATTCGGTAGACGGCGGTTTTCTGATTCCGTTCGAAAGCTTTGAAGACCTCAGCAAAGAAGTTCACACCGGCGATGAACTGGAAATTGACCAGGAAAATCACGTGTTGAAAAATCTTACTCAAAGTAAAGAGTATAATATCAAACCGCTGGGCAGTGTGGCAGACATTGTTCATGCCGGAGGAATTTTTGAATATGCCCGAAAACACGGAATGGTAGCCTGATGAAGAAAACTAAAATTGTTGTATTGCCGGGAGACGGCATTGGCCCGGAAGTTACCGCTGTTGCGGTTGACGTGCTAAAAACCGTTTGCAGCCAGTTTGGCACAGAACTTTCCGTAAAAGAGTTCCCCTTTGGCGGCACCTGTTACGAACAGTACGGAACCCCCGTAACAGAAGAAACTCTGGAAGAGTGCAAAAAGACGAAAGTTGTGCTTCTGGGAGCTGTCGGCGGCCCGAAATGGGACGACCTCAACGCCGATCAGCGCCCGGAAGCTGCATTATTAAAACTCAGAAAAGAGCTCGGTGTTTATGCCAACCTCAGGCCCATAACGGTCTACCCCGTTCTTGCCGGCTCATCTACATTGAAACCCGAAGTGATTAAGGGAACCGACATCCTGATTGTGCGTGAATTGACCGGAGGCATCTATTTTGGAAGGCCCCGGTTTACCAGCGATGATAATGGCGATCCTTTCGCTGTTGATACGATGAAATACAGCCGCTCGGAAGTGCAGCGAGTTTCAAAAGTTGCTTTTGAGGTCGCCAGACTTCGCAATGGAAAGGTCTGTTCCGTGGATAAAGCCAACGTATTGGAAAGCTCACGGATGTGGAGAAAATCAGTTGTCGAACTTGCAGAGGATTATCCCGATGTGGAGCTGAGCCACATGCTGGTTGATAATTGCACCATGCAGATTATCCGCGACCCCAAACAGTTTGACGTGATGGTTACCGGCAATATGTTCGGTGATATTTTGAGTGATGCCGCTTCGATGCTTACCGGATCGCTGGGTATGCTGCCATCGGCCAGTATCGGCGGAGATAACGGCCTGTATGAGCCGGTTCACGGCTCGGCGCCGGATATTGCTGGACAGGGAGTGGCCAATCCCCTGGCCGCCGTGGCCTCTGCCGCTCTGTTATGCCGGTATTCCCTGAAATTGGAAGAAGCCGCAAAAAAAATTGAAGAAGCCATTCAATCACTTCTCTCCGAAGGTATGCGAACGGCTGATTTATACACTCATGAACCGGGGACAAAACTGGTAAATACAGATGAAGTTGCGGATTACCTGATCAATTTTGTACAGACCAGCAAAGTGCCGGCATAGGATATTTTACAGGCCGGATAATTGTATCTGTTCCCGGGTAGAGCGGTTCGAATCTAACAACCTTTAAAGCTGGTTCAAGCGTCCGCTTGGACCAGATAGGACGGACCACAACTCTTTCTTTTCTTTTTGGTTCTATTGGAAACTTTGTAGGTAATCTGTTCGAATTAAATTAAATCCCCTCTCAAGAGGAGATGTTTTTGGACTGAAGGTACTTCCCCAAATAGTGTGTCTGGTTGTCTTCTTGTGAGGTTAACAACTTAGGAATTTTTAGGAATTCTTCCCATGGGAAGAATTCCTAAAAAGACGCTTCTCGTATGCTAGCTTCGG
>SLPZ01000232.1 GCA_007131725.1 Balneolaceae bacterium | reverse complement strand
CGATAGTTGGCTTTTGCCAATGCCTGATGGGCGCTTTTGCCTGGTCGGTATCCATAGCTGTCCTCGTGGAATATCGGTTCCAAGGTCGGTTCCAGCCATGTTTTAATGACCTGTTGGGCAAATTGCCTTTACTTCAAGGCACACACGTCAGTTCGACATAAGAATTTAAAAAAAGAGTCTGAGGCAGTCCAAAAAGTGCGCTCAACAATATTATCAGTCATAAATACCGTCATGCAGGACTCCGATCCCCAAAAGGGACAGGCAGCATTTCCAACCAAAATCCGTCATTCCTGACTTGATCAGGAATCTCCAAACGTTGTTACAGGATATCTCTATGCAGAGGGTGGAGATCCCGTATCAAGTACGGGATGACGCACTTTTTGGACAGCCTCACTTTTTGATGCTTATCTCATCATATCGGCCATATGAGACTTCCGAACTCTTTTTCGCTTTGCCAATCTATAATTGACTTAATACTTTTGCTATCCTCAAGCTATCTCGGCATCCTGTTGGTGATGTCGATAAACTCCTGGTTATCCACCTCCGGCCTGCCCTCGTAATTGGTAACTTTTATGGCGGAAGAGTAGATCAGTTCAACCACACGCCTGTATTTATCAAACTCTATTTTGTCAACAGTGTCGGAGGGCTGGTGATAATCGTCGTGAACGCCGGTGAAAAAGAAAACAAACGGTACACTCAGCCGTCCGAAATTCCAGTGGTCACTTCTCCGGTAAAATTGATTGGGATCGTTCAGGTCGTTGTATCGCCGGTCGAGGGTCATGTTCACGCTCTTCTCGTTGGCGGTAACTACCAGGCTGTCCAGCCCGGATGAGATTATTTCTCCGCCGATCAGGTACACATAGTCGGTTTCTCCGCGTTCAATGCTTTCGGGATCGCTGCGGCCGATCATGTCGGCATTAAAACTGGCTACTGTATTTTCAATGGGTATGACGGGGTGATCGGAGTAGTATCGGGAGCCCAGAAGTCCAATTTCTTCAGCCGAAACATGCAAAAACAGGATGCTTCTTTTGGGCCTGTATCCCTGCTGATCGGCTTCATGCAGCGCCCGGGCAATAGCCATCAGCCCAACCGTCCCGCTGCCATTATCGTCGGCGCCGTTGTAAATCATATCACCGGTTTCGTCAGGCGAGCCAATTCCTATGTGGTCATAATGAGCCATCAGCACAAGCACTTCATCTTTTAACTCTGAATCCGCACCTTCCAGGTAGGCCAGAACGTTTTCTGTCTCAATGGTGCTGCGGCCATTGTAAGGTGAGTATTCCAGGTAATGTGATGTTGCGGTTGCCCGGAAATCACGAATGTTTGTAATCAGTGAATCGCGTTTTTCCCGGATCTGCTTTTCATCATCCAGTCCGAGAATATCAGCGGCCATTGCCGGGCTCACATGCTTCACGCCAACCGGCAGCATGGGTGAACGCCTTCCGTTGTTCAGGTAGGCAAGGCTCATATCGGTTGGATTGGAAACCAGTTGAGCATTTACCGATGCCAGCTCTTCAAAATCTTCCTGCGGATCGTCTGTGATTAGCAAAATTCCGTTTGCGTTGTAATTTCTGAAAATGGTGCCCAGCCGCAGGTTCCCGTTAATTTGCGGGCTGATAAGTGTGTCGCCATCCACCACGTAGGGGATGTCTTCAAATATCAAGACCCATGAATTTTCCAGGTCGTCTCCATCCAGATGATGCACACCACGGGCGGCATCATTCACACCGAATCCGCCAAACACAACATTGCCCGAAATGGGAACCGATCCACCGAACAGCCTGTAATATTCGCCGTGTGAGTCGGGGGATTCGACGGTATGATTGACCAGAACCGTGTCAGTGCCTGTAATTTGATATGTCCGGTAAACAAGGCTGTCGGTAACTGTGGCATTCAGGTCAAAATGCTGAAAATAGGTGCCATTGTCTCCTTTTGGAGTGAATCCGAGATCCTGATAAAATTCAGCGATGTACTCCGCTGCAACTTTTTGGCCGCGCATTCCGGTATCGCGCCCTTCAAGCGAATCGTGTGCAATCACTTCAAGATGCTGCCGGAGAAAATCGGTATCGATCTGTTCGCCAAAACGGAGAAGATCTTCGGTTGAGGTGCTGTAGGTGATGGTTTCTGTGGCCGCACAGCCTGTAAAAAAGAAAAAAATGAGAACAAAAATTCTGTTCATGATTCAATATCTGCATTTTTGGTTGAACCGATGATTTCATCCACCGGTTTCAGGTCGATGAAAAATTGAGTTGGGTCGTCGTTTTCGATAAAAAGATTTATTTGCTGTTCTTTCAGCATTTCGAGCACGGCCAGAAATGTAACAACAACTGCTGACCTGGTGCCAAGCTCTTTGCAAATGATGCTGAAAGAAGTACGGCCGTTTGCCTGCAATTTTTTGAGGATATACTCAGTCTGCTCTTCCACGGTGATGCTTACTGTTTCTACCGTGTGATAGCTGTGCTGCCGCTGCATGTCGTCCAGCACTTTGCGAAATGCGCCCATCAGGTCGAAAAGGGTTACATCTTTCAGCGCTTCGCCGGATGCCTGTTTTTTTACTTCGTCGGCATCGGGATATCCGCGGTAATATTTTTGGCGTGTCTCTTCATCCATCACGGCCAGCTTTTCCGACATCTCTTTGTAGCGCTTGTATTCCAGCAGTTTTTGAACCAGTTCGTAACGGGGATCGTCTTCATCCAGTTCCTCATCCTCGTCGCCATCGAAAGGCAGCATCATCCTCGCTTTGATAGACATCAGCAGACTGGCCATGTAGATAAACTCACTGGCTACATCGAGGTCCAGCTCTTCCATCAGCCGGATGTAGTCCAGGAACTCCTCAGTGATGTGTGAAATGGGAATATCGTAGATATTGAGCTCATCCCTTTTGATGAAAAAGAGAAGCAGGTCAAGCGGGCCTTCGAAATTTTTTAGCTGAACTCTGTACATGATGGAGTAAAATTACTGAAAAGATCGCAATAAAGGCTGATAAAATCGAAATGATGTTATTTGTGGGCAGATTGCTAATTTGGAACTTGAAATTTTGGAATAGATTGAGTTAATACCAACACCGCAAATGGGTTTTTTAAGCCACTTCAACATAGGCAGGTCAGCCTGTTTCCGAACACTTTCGAAATTATGCGCAGGCTGGGCGGGAAACCCAGAAGAGTTACCCTACCATTGGCAATGATGCCTTTTTTTCCTGCAACATTCGTGCTGTCCAAAATAATCTTATAATCAACAGAAAGTCCCAACGGGACATAAGCAATAGCATGGGGCGGAGTCCTATGTAGTTGAAGTCGTCAATAGAGGAAAGCCCCAAAGCGGGCGAAAGCTTTCTCTGATCAGACTTATTATGAATGAATTGTGTGTTCCTGACAATCACATCCTAATCCCACACATATCTCTCATCATATTCTACGTTATATTTTTTCAGGAACTTTATGAACTCCTGCTTATAGCTCATATGCTGATGGTGATGTTCTTGATTATGGATGTACCTGGAAGCCACATCCACCTGCGAGGGATTTATAGAAAAAATGCCATAACCTTTCTGCCAATAGAAGTTGGAATAGCTTTCTCCTTTTGTCTTGATCCATTTGGAAGATCGCTGCTTTACCTCCTGGACCAATCGTACCTGAGTCACTTTTTTGGAAAGCAGGCAAAGAATGTGAACATGATCTTTATGGCCTCCAATCTGAACAGGGTTGCATTCAAGTCCTTTGTATATTCCACCGAGATAATCAAACAGGCCTTTTTCTATGGTTTTATCAATAAAAGGTTTGCAATGTTTGGTGCTGAATATGATATGGGTATAGACTTTTGAAAGGGCTTGTGGACTGTCGGGCTTGCGCTCCGTAGGAGTTGGTTATAGAGTTGTTTTTGATTTACATAGCCCCGAAAGCTTTCGGGGCCATGCTATTGCTGGTGCCTCTTCGAGGCGTTTTGGTTCATCAATCCATATGATTTGTGTTTCATATGGTTCTATTTTATGAACCGGATTTTCAGAATTCCTTACAGAAAAATGTTCGAAATAGAGAGATCTTGCCACTACGCTAAAATTTGTAGCACTTTCTTTTTCTACACTCTATTAAAAGCCGGATTAATAATCTTAATGCATTTTTCATGCATTTTTAATTTTATGGGTAATGTCAGGAGCCGCTGGGAGATCAAAGAAAATCGATCACTCACTGCACAAAAAAAGATCGTCTGATTAAATCTTCAGAATAACACAAATACACACTTAATTTGTACCTGATCCCCTGAAAGCCTAATTTTAAACTCTGTACTCAAAATTCAAGTAATATTACAGATCCATGAAACGAATTCCATTCTTACTGTTTGCGGCCGTTCTGTTTATTGCAGGATGCGAACCACGGCCTTCCGCTGAGATTGACCAGGCGGTTCAAACCATTACCGAGCAGTCACTGCTCACACATATCGAAATACTCTCATCTGATGAATTTGAAGGCCGGGCTCCGGCAACGCGTGGTGAGGATTTAACCATCGAATATCTTGTAAATCAGCTTGAGGAAATTGGTATCGATCCGGGAATGCCGGATGGAACCTATATCCAGGAGTTCCCGCTGTTGGGACAGGTGGTAGACCGGCAGACAGCATCCATGACTATTCGAGTAAATGGCGAAGTTGCAGAGGAGCTAAGCTATGGCGCCGATTTTATGGCATGGCCCAGCAACGAGGAGGAGCGCGTAAGCATAACCGATGCCGATCTGCTATATGTGGGATATGGCATCCAGGCACCGGAGTTTGACTGGGATGATTACAAAGACGCAGACGTTGAGGGGAAAGTGCTGGTGTATAAAAACAGTGATCCCTCACACGATCCGGAGATTTTTGACGGAGATTCACGGCTCTATTACGGCCGCTGGAGCTACAAATTTGAAAAAGCCGAAGAGATGGGAGCACTGGGTGCCATCATTATTCATACCACACCAACCGCGGGTTATGGATGGAATGTTGTGGAAGGAAGCTGGGGGCGCGAACGGTTTGCCCTGGAAAGTGATGTGGATGTTGAAATTGATCAGCTGGAGTTTAATTCCTGGTTCACTGAAGATGTAAGCAGGCAGATGTTCAGCCATGCCGGGCTGGATCTCGACGAAATGCTCGATGCAGCCGCAGACCGTGCGTTTGAACCGATTCTGCTGGAAGGAGTGACTCTGGACGTTGATATGACCGCAAGTTACAGCAATATGTCATCACGCAACGTAATTGGCAAAATTGAAGGAAATGATCCAGACCTGAGAGATGAATACGTGATCTTTTCAGCCCATCACGACCATCTCGGCATCGCCCCCGAGCCGGTTGACGGCGATTCGATTTTTAACGGCGCCTGGGATAATGCTTCCGGAACAAGCTCTGTACTGGAGGCGGCCAAAGCACTGAAACAGGTTGAGGATGATTTGAGGCGTTCGGTGTTGTTTATGTTTGTGGGAGCCGAAGAAATGGGGCTGCTGGGTTCGCAGTACTGGTCTCAAAATCCAACGGTTCATCCCGGCAAAGTATCCGCCAACTTCAACCTCGACAGCATGCAGATTTACGGCGAAACCAATGATGTGGTTTTGGTGGGTTACAGCCGAAATACGCTGACTGACATTTTCAAACAGCATGCAGAAGCCGAAGGCAGGGTGATTGTGGAAGACCCGCAGCCAGAGCAGGGATTTTTCTACCGGTCTGATCATTTCTCTTATGCACGAATCGGCATTCCTGCAATTTTCCCTAATCCAGGAAGAGATTTCATCAACAAGCCGGATGACTGGGCGGCGGTAACCGACAGCGTGACGGCAGCCAACTATCATGCACTTTCCGATGAAATCAACGAATACTGGGACATGGCCGGTATGGAGAGGGATGTGCGCCTGATTACGAAAGTGGCATTTGATGTAATCAACCGCGATAAAATGATGGAATGGGAACCCGGCGATGAATTTGAAGCCGTGCGTCAACAAATGCTTGAAGAGATCTAAACGTTTAAGCGTTGAAAAAATAAATTGTTAAAGATTGATGATAAAAAAACTCTCATTGTTCTTTTTTGCTGCTTTTTTATTTGTGGCATTCACTCCGGCTGATAATGATAAACCGGCCTACCTGCTCTACAACAAGCAGGGTGAGGTGATCTCCTATTCGGATCTTCTTGAAAGTGTTTTGGATAGTGACCTGACTTTTTTTGGGGAACTTCACAACAACACCATTGCCCACTGGCTTCAGCTCGAACTGGTTAAAGATCTTGCTGAGGACACACAGCGCACCACTCATGTTGGAATGGAGATGTTCGAAGCCGATCAGCAGATTCTGATTGATGAGTATTTCAGTGGCTACATCAGCCAGAGCAGTTTTGAAGATGAAGCGCGATTGTGGAGAAACTATCAAACGGATTACAAACCCGTAGTGGAATTTGCCAGGGAAAACGGGTTGAAGGTTATCGCAACTAACATTCCGCGAAGGTATGCATCATCCGTGTTTCATAACGGAATGGATGTTCTTGACTCTTTAAGCGGCCGCGCTCTTCGTTACATGGCGCCGCTGCCAATTGAAGTGGATAAAACCCTGCCGGGTTATAAAAATATAGCAGAAGCAGCACACGGCCACGGCGGGGACAATTTGATCTATGCCCAGGCTGTAAAGGATGCGACGATGGCTCATTTTATCCTGCTGAATATGAAGATGGATGACCGAATGTTCCATATTAACGGCTCCTATCACTCCAATAACCGGGAAGGCATAATCTGGTATATTGAGGATACCGTTGCGGGATATAATATTTTTTCCATCAATACAATTACCGTGGACGATCCCCTGGAAGTGGATGAAGAAGAGCTGCAATCCGCCGATGTAACCCTGGTGGTGCCATCCACGATGACAACCACCTATTGATATAATTCCAATTAAAAAGAGTTATTCTGTAAACTTTGTGGACTTTCTGTTTGAAGTGGACCAAATCCCCTCTCGAGAGGGGAAATGTGATGATGAAAGCGCGAAGCGCGGTTCATCGAGCGAGGGGTGTGTCCCTAGTAGAATCAAAAATCAAATTTAAGATCGATGAGTAACCACAAATTTCCGTATTCAAGGCCGCGGCGGTTACGGGTATCCGAAAACATGCGTTCGATGGTTTCGGAACACTCGCTATTGGTGATAGATTTTATCGCGCCGCTGTTTGTGATGGAGGGGAAAAACCAAAAAACGGAAATTCCATCTATGCCGGATTATTACCGGTTTACACCCGATCTGCTGCTGAAGGAGGTTGAGGAAATTCAGAAACTGGGAATCCCTTCCGTTTTACTTTTCGCCAAAGTGCCCGATGAGAAAAAGGACAATGCCGGCACCGAAGCACTCAACCCGGATGGGCTGATGCAGCAAACGGTAAGGGCCATCAAAAAAGAGTTTCCAGACCTTGTGGTAATGACCGATGTGGCCCTCGACCCGTACAGCAGTTACGGGCATGACGGAATTGTAAAAGACGGGAAGGTTGTAAATGACGAAAGTGCACAGCTGCTTGCCAAAATGTCGGTAAGCCATGCAGAAGCGGGCGCTGATGTAATTGCCCCGTCTGACATGATGGATGGCAGAATTCTAAAGATACGCGAATCACTTGAGGAAGAGGGATTCCACCACACCGGAATTATGGCCTACAGCGCAAAATATGCATCAGGTTATTACGGGCCGTTTCGCGATGCCCTCGATTCTGCTCCCGGTTTCGGCGATAAAAAAACCTACCAGATGGATCCCGCAAATGTTACCGAAGCTGTTAAAGAGGCTGTTACTGATCAGGCAGAAGGCGCTGATATTGTAATGGTTAAGCCCGGCCTCCCCTACCTGGATGTGGTGCGGGCTGTGAAAGAGGCGGTGGATGTGCCGGTATCGGCCTACAATGTATCGGGAGAATATGCCATGATAAAAGCGGCGGCAGAAAAAGGCTGGCTCAACGAAACCGATGCAATGATGGAGGCCCTAATTGCGTTTAAACGAGCCGGTGCCGACCTCATTGCAACTTATTTTGCCAAAGATGCGGCACGATTGTTGTGATGTAGTGAAGAGACGTAAATAAAGTCCCCTCTCGAGAGGGCATCTGTTTGCATGAAAAAAGTGACCTTGAAGCGTTGCCGGTGCTTTTCCGGAATCCTTCAAGCGTCACAGTGTAGCCATTAAAAAACGCTTCAAGGAGCTTACGCACGCTTGAAGGTTCTTTTGTGACTGCACTTTTCCCCTCTCAAGAGGGGACTGAATATCTAATAACAAAAAACAAAGAAGTACAAATATGAAACGTGTTTTATTATTTCTCGGAACCAACCTGGCCATTATTGTGGTGGCAAGCATCACCATGTCGATTCTGGGCGTTGGTTCTTTTCTGGATGAAACAGGAACCAACCTTGACTTGCAGGCATTGCTGATTTTCTGTTTTATTTTCGGCATGGCGGGATCGTTCATCTCTCTGCTGCTATCCAAAAAAATTGCCAAGTGGACAATGAAAGTCCACATCATCGACAAACCGCGAAATTCCACCGAAGAGTGGCTGTTCAGAGTTATTGAAAAACAGTCGAAAGAAGCGGGCATCGGTATGCCTGAAGTTGGAATCTTTCAGGCACAGCAGGCCAACGCTTTTGCAACCGGTGCAAACCGTAATAAAGCACTGGTTGCCATCAGCAGCGGGATGCTGCAGCGGTTTAACCGCGATGAAATTGAAGCCGTGCTCGGCCACGAGGTTGGCCACGTAGCCAACGGCGATATGATCACACTTGCCCTGATCCAGGGTGTGGTAAACACCTTTGTGATGTTCCTCGCGCGGGTGGTCGGTTTTGTGGTAGACCGTGTGGTTCTACGAAACGAGCAGGGCCTCGGACTCGGGTATTTCCTGACAACCATCGTTGCAGAGATCATTCTTGCTATTCTGGCCTCAACCATTGTATTCTGGTTCTCAAGGCGGCGTGAATTTGTGGCTGATGAAGCCGGTGCAAGGCTTGGCAGCCGCCAGGGTATGATCAACGCTCTGAGAAGGCTGAAAGCAGAAATGGGCGTGCCGAACCAGCTCCCCGAATCGATGCAGGCATTTGGCATTACAGGAGGAAAACGAAGCGGAATCAAAGCCCTGTTTATGACCCATCCCCCGCTGGATGACAGAATTGCCGCTCTGCAAAATTTAAGTGATTAATTTAGAATATAGTCTTGAGTCGTGAGTCCTGAGTCTTGAGGGTTTCGAACTCAAGGCTTAGTGCTGTCAATCAAACAGACATCAAGTTTAAATACAACTAATTAACCTATGCTTTTAAAAAGCGAATATCTATTTAACCGTGCACAAGAATCCATTCCCGGCGGGGTAAACTCTCCGGCAAGAGCTTTTAAATCGGTTGGTGGAGTGCCTGTATTTTTCCAAAAAGCGAAAGGCTCCGTCATAACTGATGAAGACGGCAATGAATACATCGACTATGTGGGGTCTTGGGGGCCCATGATTCTGGGCCATGCCTACCCGGCTGTCATCAAAGCCGTGCAGGATGCATCGTTCAATTCTACCTCATTCGGAGCCCCCACCCGGCTGGAGATAGAAATGGCCGAACTGGTAAAGCAGATGGTGCCGAATGTTGACCGGGTGCGTATGGTAAACTCCGGTACGGAAGCGTGCATGAGCGCTGTCAGGGTAGCGCGCGGATATACCGGAAAAGAAAAAATCATCAAGTTTGAAGGCCATTACCACGGGCATGGAGACGCATTTCTGATTAAAGCCGGAAGCGGCGCACTTACACTGGGCAAACCCAGCAGCCCGGGTGTGACGAAGGGAACGGCAAAGGATACCCTGAATGCCGATTTTAACGATCTCGAAAGCGTGGAAAAACTCCTGAAAAAAAATGAAGGAAATGTTGCCGCCATCATTCTTGAACCGTCAGCCGGAAACATGGGATGTGTGCCGCCCAACCCGGGATTTCTTGAAGGTTTGAGAAAACTTTGTGACGAGCACGAAACCGTCCTCATTTTTGATGAGGTGATGACCGGGTTCCGGCTTGCACGAGGCGGTGCACAGGAGCGGTTTGGCGTGGACGCAGATCTTGTAACTTTTGGAAAAATCATTGGCGGCGGACTTCCCGTGGGAGCATTTGGCGGTAAAAAAGAAATTATGGATGTAACCTCACCGGCCGGCCCGGTCTACCAGGCGGGTACGCTTTCCGGTAACCCGCTGGCTATGAGTGCCGGGTTAGCCCAGCTCAGCACACTTGAGAAACATCCCGAACTCTATGTGGAACTTGAAGAAAAAACCGAATACCTGGCAAAGCGGTTGCGTGTTGTGCTCAATAATCACAAGGTGGATTATCATATCAACCAGGTGGGATCCATGATCAGCATATTCTTTACAAAAGAAAAAGTGTCCAGCTTTAAAACTGCCAACACGACGGATCAGGAATTCTTTAGGCGGTTTTTCCATGAAATGCTCAGGCGTGGAATTTATCTGCCTCCATCGCCATTCGAAACCTGGTTTTTAGCCACATCACACACGCATGAAATGCTCGACAAAACCGTACTGGCGGCTGATGAATCCCTTGAGGCTGTAAAGGCTGGAATGAAGTAAAAAATCATCGTTCCGGTTATCGAATATTTGCGTAATATTCGGTTATAACCTGCACTATTCACCAAGCTCATTTTTTTAACGCGAAGCGAAATTTAGTTGTGAATAGTGCAGGGTGGTTGTTTTCACGGTGCATTATAATCCCCATTGAACTTATAGTGCACTCAATCATAAACAAATGGTTGGGAGGGATTATGAGAAGCAAAAAACAAGCAATTCTTTTAGTACTGATTTTTCCGTTTTTCTGGTTCAACTCCTGTTCAGATGAGGCCTCACAGGATGATGAAGTAACCGTTTGGGTTCAGCTTGATGTAACCGAGATCAGGGAAAGCCGCTATAAAATCGGTGATCCACCAATAACCGGTGTCTTTACTGATGAAATTAATTTTACACGATACGGTTTCTACACGTTCAGCCGGTACGGAGATGGTTATTTTCAGGCAATGCCCGGCATGGGATCGTCTGCAAAAATGCCGGAAACGCTCAACCTTACTATTCAGAGCACACATCCCTGCCAGGACAGCCAGTCTCTGGTTATAGGGGGAACCGCCACGCGATTTCTTGAAGGCCGGGTACATCCCGCAAGCGGATGGATCAAGGCTATGCCTGCAGGAGGTAATCGCATGATTTTGCACCTGTTGCCAACAGAAATCGTGGATGTGGATGTTTTACGCTGTAATATTCAGGATTGTCAGAATGGATTTGGTTTTCCACACACATCAGTAGGTGAGGATCCGAATGCAACTGAAGAAGACGAATATGGATATGAAATTGTATATGGTTACAATCTAACAGAAGTGGACTTTAATACGCTGAAGGAGATTGCCAGAGGTGGTGAAATACCATTGACGATTCCGATTTCTATCCAGGATACAAACGTTGAAGATTTTGAAGATCCTCCCGGTTATCCGGCCAGCCACACCGTTATCTACCGGGTAAACGGATGGATCGGCCCGGTTTCGGGTGATGATATTTAATTTCAGCTCTTGTTTCTGTTTTAATCAATTCGCTGTAAAAATTCCAGGACACACATTATGTGTGAGTTGATATAGTGTAATGTCAATAATATAAATGGCAGGTTGGCAAAGACTTCCGAAGTCTTTCTGATTTTAGTAAAATATTGGCTAATTACATCTTTCAAATCTTTTTGGTAGCGTTTATGAAGACTTCGAAAGTCTGATACTCAACATTCGATTAATGATAAGATCTTTCGAAAAGGGGATTAGCAACCATTTTTAAAAAAAATCTGTACTGGCTTACCCTGGAGTCCTTCCCGGTAACCCCTCGAATTTGTTCTCGTGCTTTGAAAGGCTCAATGCCTCGGGGTCTTTTCTTGTTGCTCTGATCTCCCCCGGGTTGCGCTCCATCATTCTTGCTTCGCAATTCCGATAGCCGCTTCACCCGGGGGATACAAAGCCTCCAAAAAAATCCCGAGGCAAGGAATGAAGAAAAGGCAACAAAAAGCATCGAAGGGATTGGGCGTGGTTTACTGAATGCAGAAACCCCAAAGCTGTTATCCGGATCAGAGATCTATCGAATTTGGGTCATGCAATACACAAAACAGGAATCAGATGCTGTGTGTTATTGATGCAAGTGTATTCAAAGAGTGTTACTCGAAAAATAAAAGAGTTCGAATTAATAAACCCAAAAAAGTCGTTAAACCTTTTTTGCACCGAAAGCATTCGGTACCGACATTGAAACACAAAGGTTTATGAGCATTTATTAAAGAATGAACCACTACTGGTTTCAATGTCGGGATTGACCCCGACAAATCATTGGTTCACAATGATTTGTCGGCCCTTCGGGAAAAATTGTCATTGTTTCAATGACAATTTTGGGATAAAGATAACAGCGGGACATTATTTTCGTGAACCGGTTAAATAATAATCCACACTGATACCACGGTAGAAATAGTTTGTAGTTAGTGTCAGCTCTCCGTCTGATATTCCGCCCTCTCCCGCATATCTGCCAAAAGGTGTAACTATATCAAATAGAATTTTGTCATTTTGGTGTAAAGCGTAAGTGCAGTGCCTTGGCGGGTTGGTTTGCCCATGAGGCCTGCAATATGGGTTAGTTGCATTTCGGCTTGATTCGAAATGCCTGATAGGGACATCAGCACCTTCAAGGCCTGAAAACAGGAGTGTATCTACCCTGCTTTCTACGATGTATATCTCTACCGGAAATGCGACTTGAAAAGTGTCGCTTCGTGTAATCTCGCCATATCTTTCCGGTGGACAACCGACAAGGCAGATCCTTTCATTTATTTGAATTCCCTCAAGCGCGTAAGTACCGGCAACTGATTTCGTAAGATCATTTGCGCTTGTTGAACAGGATGCCAGAAAAAAGGCAGTTACTGTAATGGACAAAACAGTAGGCAAAATGGATGTGAACAGAACTCTTGCTTCCATATATCATGATTAATTTATCCTGACTTACATAGTTTTATTTCAATTAGAGAATGGCAGTTTGGCAAAGACTTCCGAAGTCTTGCTGGTTTTAATAAAACATTGGCTAATTTTATCTTCCAGACCTTTTGGTAGTGCTGATGCAGACTTCGGAAGTCCCATATGACCTGCATTCTTTTGTTGACACGACAATAGATAATTTATAAGCATTCTTCAGAGAAAACAATAAGTTCAATCAATTCGCAGGAAAATATCTCCCGGACGAATATTCTGTTTGAATTGATCCACACCTGCAGGATTTGGATTGTAAAAACCGATCACATCCACATTTAGCCCCTCCTGTGGGATTCTGTCTTCCAGGCCAAGCGCCCAGAAAATTCCCTGAATTGCTGTCCGCCGCATATGCAAATTATTAAAATCGTAAGGATGGCCAAGCGTAGTGAAAAATACCCGGCTGGTTCCGTTTTCTCCTTCATAAAGTTTTGTCCATGCAACAACATGCGGATCTCCGAAATAATCTCCATCCGGTTCATCACCCTCAATTGCTCTGCCAATCAACAAGGGTTGGGCAGCCGTACTCAGCTCTGAAGCATCATACAGCCAGCTTCTTGCATAAAACGGGTCTACTCCATTTAAAACAGGGTGGCCTCTGTTTTCTTCCGATAAAAAAACACCCGTTGAATGTTCAGAGCCAAAATGGCTGATCCACGGCAAGCCAAAAACATACCGCGGCCACTCTTCGTCCAAGTAGCTGTAAGCATGACTCTCTCCGTACTGAAACGCGTGTGTCGAAGTTCGGAAACCCGCCATCGGCCGGCCGGATTCAGCAAAATCAAGAATGTATTGCAACTGATCATCTGGCAGGTTTCTGAACCGCGTAAACATCACCATCATGTCGGCATTCTCAAGGGCTTCAAGTCCCGCGATGTTGTCGCGCCGGTTCGGATCGATAAACCCATCGGTAACTGAGTAGGCAACCTCCACATTAAAGCCATACCTGTTTTTTAAAATACGAGCCAGCATGGGCATGCTCTCTTCGGATCGGTACTCCTCATCGCCGGTAACGAACACCACACGCGGAGTGTTGGGATCAGTCGGCTGATAGAATTCAAGCGGAGGAGCTTCTTCTGCTTCGGGTGAATCTGACCGGCAAGACCATGCAGAAAATAAGATGAAAACAATACATAAAACCTGAATTTGCCTCATTGTCAGTTCATTAAAAAGTTTGAAATGATACCTCGCAACTATCTGTTAGCTATTCTCATAAATACCCTGTACGATAGCAATAAAAACCAGTTCCTTCAACAGAATTGCTCTAAAATTTAGTTTGTGAATTGTTAATCCAAAGAGTCTATCTTTACCGGTCTGTGATAATTGGATGAAATTGAATCGTTTAATAAAATTATTTTTGTTGAATAAAAATCCCGAATGAATAAACCTGCGCTCGCAACTGTATTTCTGGTGGTAATGATCGATCTTCTCGGATTCGGGATCGTGCTGCCGCTGCTTCCGTTCTACGCACAGGAATTTGCCGCTTCCGCCGTTATGATCGGGTTGCTGTACAGCGTTTATTCCTTTATGCAGCTTAATTTTTCACCCATCTGGGGGAGCTGGTCTGATCGTATCGGACGGCGGCCCATCATGCTGCTCAGTACATTCGGGGCGGTGATTGCCTACATCATTTTCGGGCTGGCCGAGTCGCTTGGCGTACTCTTTTTCTCAAGGGTGGTTGCCGGAATGATGGGCGGAAACATCTCGACGGCACAGGCCTACATCGCCGATGTTACCGATGATGAAAACCGTGCCCGTGGCATGGGTCTGATCGGGGCGGCTTTTGGAATCGGTTTTGTGATTGGCCCCGCAACCGCCACACTGCTTATACACTCCTCCTTCCACGATTTTATTGCCGGACTGGGATGGACAACATTTGCCGAATGGATGAGTACTAACCGATTTGCTTTGCCGGGCTTTTTTGCGGCATTTCTCTCCTTTTGCAGTTTTTTAATGGTACTGTTCAAGCTGCCCGAAACCGTGGATACCACCAAAGAACGCAAAGCATTTTACCGCCGGCCAAGCGTGTTCACCCCGAGGTTCTGGCGGCTACTGTCTGACCAAAAAGGGAAATCGGCACGGGGATTCCTCATTCCTCTCATCATTGGATTTTTCCTGTTATCGTTCGGTGAGTCGAGCCTTTACAGCGCATTCCCGCTCTTTGCCGAGGCTGAACTTTCCATGACGGCTGAAGAAGTTGGCATCCAGTTTTTTTACATCGGGATTATTGCCGTGGTGGTTCAGGGTTTTTTGATCAAACCGCTGACCAATATTTTTGCCGAAGAAAAACTATTCATGGCCGGTAACATTATCATGGTTATCGGGCTTGGTTTGATCCCGCTTGCTCATAATATGCTCACGCTCGCGGTTTTTCTTGGGTTGATGGCACTTGGAAAAAGCCTTAACACGCCCACCATCACCAGCCTGATTTCCAAAGAAGCGAACGATGACAATGTCGGAGCTGTGATGGGGGCATCGCAGGGTTTATCCGGCCTGGGGCGGATGATTGGCCCCACATGGGGTGGCGCACTGTTTGCCGTATATTTCGGGCTGCCGTTTGCACTAACCGCCCTCATCGTTGCCACCACCGTTTGGATTGCTTTTGGCCTGATTCAAAAAGAAAAACGACGGCAATCTTAAATTGAGCAACCTGAATACTATAAATTTTTGGTTCTACAGAAAACTTTGTGGGTAATTGCCGATAAGACTAAATCATGGTTGCTGTTAATTAAAAGTAGGCAGTTGTCAGTTGACAACTCATTTGGATAAATATAGACGGTAAATGATCTTTAAATACAAATAAAAACAGATGATTAAATTCAAACCAAATTATAAAATTGTCAACTGCCTACTGTCAACTAAAAACCTTCTAAAAATTTCCGTCCCGCAACCCACAGAGTTTTCAAATGAACCAAAAATTTTCTCGCAAATTAACACAGATGAATCGCTGAATTTCGCTGTATCTATTTTTTCTTCTCTCATCTTCATCAAAACAGAATTTCGGGAAGTTCTCCCCTTTATGTAACTTTAAGAAAAGAGAATATTAAATAAATCTACTGCCATGACTATTTATTTAGCTGACAAACTACCCGAACAAGCCATTTCAGATCTTCAAAATCTTGGACTTAACGTCGTTTCAAAGCCACAAACCACTGCCGCAGATCTTGAACAGGGTCTGGAAGATGCACAGGTGCTGATTGTGCGTTCAACCGTTGTGAGTGAAACGTGTATAAAAAACAGCAAATCACTCAGCCTTATTATCCGAGCAGGGGCAGGTGTTAATAACATAGACATCGAAGCTGCCAGTAATCTTGGTATTTTTGTAGCCAATTGTCCCGGGAAAAATGCAATCGCCGTAGCCGAATTAACCATGGGGCTTATTTTAGCTCTCGACAGGTTTTTAGGAGATAATGTTGTTGACTTTAGAGAGGGCAAATGGAATAAAGCGGTTTACAGTAAAGCAGACGGTTTATTCGGTAAAACATTGGGGATTATCGGAACCGGCCAGATTGGAAGGGAAGTCATTGTAAGGGCAAAGTCTTTTGGGATGCCGGTTGTGGCTTGGTCGCGATCCCTAACTCCCGAAATAGCTGAAGAATTGGAAATTATTTATGCAGACAGCATTAAAGAAGTTGCTTCGAAAGCGGACATTTTGAGTGTGCATCTTGCACAAAATGAGCATACAAAAGGAATTATATCTAAGGAAATTTTATCCGCTTTAAAAGATGGCGCCTTTTTCATCAATACTTCAAGAGCCGGGATTGTTGATGAAGATGCTCTGATTGAAGAGCTTAAATCCGGCAGGCTGAAAGCAGGGCTTGATGTGTTTAGTGATGAGCCTGAATTTAAACAGGGAGATTTCACAAGCCGATTTCAGGGAATTGATAATGCCTATATCAGCCATCATATTGGCGCGAGCACGAAGCAGGCACAGCTTGCCGTGGCCGCTGATGCAGTGGATATTGTTCGTGGATATGTTCAGGATGGTTATGTGCGAAACTGGATTAACAGGAGTGAACAGACCGATGCACCATGGCAGCTCGTTGTACGTCATTATGATAAACCCGGCGTTATCGCCAATGTGATGAGCGAACTGAAACACGCTGACATTAATGCGCAGGAGCTCAGTAATGTGATTTTTGACGGCAATAAAACAGCCTGCTGTACCATTCAGATCGATACGGAGCCATCGGCAGATATTCTTGAGAGTATCCGAACCCGCCAGGATGAGGTGATCAGCGCCACGCTGGTTTCCCGCTGATTGGATGAGGGAAAAATTTTTTCCTGGTGATTTAGTTTTCTTGCGGAATTACCGATGAAGCACACCGGATACCAATTTCAGGGCTTCTGGTATCGCGGAAAGTATAAACCCTCCAGTAAGTCCGGATGGGAAATGGAAGTTGCATAACGCTGCCTCCCCGGATCACACGGAGATCACTTCTGTCCAGCGAAAATTTATATCTCCTGCGGGGGTTGCTATGGTATTGCATATACCAGTCACCAATCCATTCGTAAACATTACCGCTCATATCATAAATACCCAGTCCGTTGGGCAGCTTGGTTCCCACCGGCTGGCTTACAGGCGGACTGTTATATTGGAAATGCGCAAAATAGTCAAGGCTGTCGCGCGCGTTTGTACCGGAAAAAACTTCATGCCTGCCTCCCGACCTGGCAGCGTATTCCCACTCCTGTTCAGTTGGCAGGCGGTAACCCAAAGAGTTGCAGAATTCGAGAGCATCATCCCAGCTAACATTCACAACAGCCCGGTTGCCGCGGCCTCGTCCGCCGTCATTTGGAAGCGGGAGTCCATTCGCGGAAGCAAAGGCATCGTATTCTTCGAAGGTAACAGGATATTTTCCGATATAGAAATCATCCAGGTATACGGGATGTACCGGCAGCGCATCGGGGTTGTGCTGGTAAAACAGATCTCCCATATAAAAATTACCTCCTTCAACCAAAATCATTTCATATTCCGGTACGGCCGGGGATTTTTCTTCCGTTTGAGCCATTGCTCTTAACGGCAGAAATATGAGCAAAACCGATATGATCACCCCCATCCGCATCATTCAGAAATCTGAGCATTACCGTTATTCCAAGAGTTACCCGTCTGACCGCTCAAAGCGGTCTGACGGGTAGTCCCTGATAAAAAGAACCTTCAAGCGTGCGTAAGCTCCTTGAAGCGTTCTTTTGCGATGAAGTGACGCTTGAAGGATTCCGGAAAATCACCGGTAACGCTTCAAGGTCACTGGGTTTCCCCAGCTAAATACATCCTTAAAGATAACCGTTTTAGACTGCCCGGGCAGAATTTGAATATCTGCTGTATAAAAATTTAACGGGATTGAGGATTTTGAAATTATTCAGGTATCAGAGGTTCCCAGCTCAGCCAAGACCTCTCCGCGTTCGGAATCCGGCAGGTTTGTTTTGATTTAGCGACCTGCAAGAGTATCCCGGGGTATTTGCCGGGATTCCTGGCAGAGTCGTGGTTGGTGGTTCAATTGAGCGACCTGGAAGAGTTGCCTTGTGCTTTTCAAGGCATCCTGCAAGAGTCGCGGTTTCCTGCCCACCATTTCCTTTACAAAAACCTTTCCACCTAACCCACAACTCTTCCAGGAGCCGAAAAACACGGCACTCTGGCAGGTTGTTTGGTTTAGTACTCCAAAAGATCATCTGCTGTTCTTTCGGGAGCTTTGAATGGGCGAAAATGAATGACATTCCCCCATTCCTGCAGCCGGATAAACCAGCCGTGTACAAATTCCGGTGTGAACTGCGATTCGTGGCAAAGAGCTGCGTTAATCGCCGTCTCGGCTTCTTCTTCGGTGAACGCCATCTGAATGGTGAGGTACCGGTCATCTACACCCATAAACATTTTTTCATCTTCATCATCCAGAAGCGATGCGGGGACACCCACATAAAACAGCGATGGAGTTTTATCCCACTCCCTGTTTAAAACCGCCTGTGTGACCGTTGCTCCCACCAGCCGGTGATCCATATGGTTGGAAAAACCGTCCGGCCCGAAAGTAATGATGGCATCCGGTTTTCGCTCTTCGATGATCCGGTGCAGGTCCCGGAGAATGCCGCGAGTTTGGTCAATCAGGTTGTTGTGGCCTGCCGAGATGCCAAGCTGGTCTTCGTAATCCAGATGGATCAGTTCAGCCCCCAGCAGATCTGCGGCACACTTTAGCTCTTCCCTTCTCACCGCTGCCAGCTCCTCTTCATCATCAATTCCGGAAAAATCGGTAAAACCGAGTCGTCCGTCGGTTGCCGTTACCAGTATGACTTCCACTCCCCGGTTGGCATATTGATGCAAAATGGGACCAACGAGCGTTTCATCATCCGGATGGGCAAAAATGGCCATCAGCACTTTATCATCATCGTAATTAGCAGCCTCGCTGTGCTGTTCGCAGGATAAAACCGGGCTGAATGTCAACAACAGAAAAAGAGTGAAAAAGATACCGTAATATTTTTTTGGAAGTTTGTTTGAGGGTTGCATAATGGAGGGAAGTATTTAAATTTGTTAAAATTTTTTGCTGTTAAAAACCGATGAAATATTGGTTATAAAGAAAGCTTATGAAGGCAGAATAGCATTTTTCACCGATTTACCCAACATCAAAAATATTTTGCTCTTCGTGAGCATATTATAATATTTCCCCATCTTTTCTTTCCGTAAATTACTTATAGATAAATGTGCCACTGCGATGAAAAATCAAACCAGGTCATGGAAAATATTGCTGTGGACAGGGTTGTTTTTTGGTTTGTTAATGTCCACCTGTAAACTGTTTGACAGCAACGGGGAAAACGGAGAGAATGATTATGAGCCGGCACCCCTGACTGACATTGACAGCAATGAGTATCAGACGGTAAAACTTTGGGAGCATATCTGGATGGCCGAAAATCTGCGCACCACCCGATACAATGACGGAACTCCCATTATAACCGGGCTAAATAGAGAAGAATGGGAATCTTCATCAGAAGGGGCTTATGCCATTTATCCTCACCAGGACGTGGAAGGCATTGATTCTGATCAGGACATGGTCAATGCATACGGAATACTTTACAATTGGCAGGCAACCAGAGATCCCAGGGGTTTGTGCCCCGAAGGCTGGCGGATCCCGGAATTTGATGAGTATCAAGACATGAGGGATTTTGTAAACGATAAAAGGCAAGCCGGCTTTGATGGGATAGGTGACGCTCTGAAAGCTGCAAGACAGGTTGGCCATCCCTGGGGCGGAGTACACGACACGGATGTGCATCCGCGCTGGGGTGCAAATGAAAACCACTTCGGGCGAGATGAATTTGACTTTACAGCATATGCGGCTGGTTTCCGCACCTCCCATGATTATCGCCAATATGAAGGAGACTATCGTGCATTGGGATATGAAGCAGTCTGGTGGTCTTCCAGAGAATCGGCAACTGATGCATTTGTTTTCCGTATCTGGAGTTGGGAAAATTTCACGATTCTAAATACGGCCAGCAAAAAAGATGGCGTTTCGGTACGATGCATCAGGGATGCCAGGTAATTTTCTGGCAATTTGATTAAATGGGGGTGACTGTTCTAAAAAGCTCACGGCCGCGGATCTTGAAGCCACCGTTCCGGGTCCACCATTTCTCCGCCTTCACGAATTAAAAAGAAAAGTACTGAGCCGCGTGTAGAGTTTTCATCACCAGAAAGGCCAATTACTTCACCTTTTCTCAAAACCTGGTTTCTCCTCACAAAAATTTCGCTCAAATTGCCGTAAGCTGTGCGGTAATTTCCGTGGTTCACAAATACCACCTCACCGTAACCGGGCATGGGCTGTACACCAAAAACGTACCCGTCGCTCACAACGCTCACAGACGATCGGGCAGGTGCAGAGATGTCGATGCCGAGGCTGGGTGTGCGGGTGTTGTGAACCGGGTTCACCCTTACGCCAAACCGTTCGGTGATGGTGCCGTTATCAACCGGCCAGGGCAGTTGTCCGCGCTGCTCTCTGAATTGTTCTTCAAATGCCGACAGCTCTTCATCGCTGAGAGAAAATTCCCTACTCACAGGAACTTCTCCGGCGGCTTCTGCACGGCGCAGGCGCTGTTCTTCACGAATCAGATTTGTCATAGTGTTTTCCAGGTTTTCGCGCTGCTCTTCATGCCTCCTTCGAAGATTTTCGAGGCTGCTGATATCTTCCTGTAATTTTTCCACAACCTGTTTTTGCTGCGACTGCTGCTGCTCAAGGTTCCGGTTTTCTTCGCGAATGTTTGCCAGCGCATTTTCATTACGCTGCCGGGTGTCGATCAAATCCAGCCTTGATTGTTCCAGTTGCTGCTGAGTTTCTTCAATTTCATCTACCCGGGCTTGAAGATGGTCGTTAAATCTGGCCAGGTAGTAAGAGCGAACCATAAGCTGATTGATGGAAGTGGAGGTTAATACCAGTGCAAGCTCTGTGGTTCTGCCGTGCTTGTAGAGATAGGTCAGTGTTTCTTTGTATTGATCAATCAACTGTTTTAGCCTTTCTTCAAGCTCTTCCAGGTTGTTTTCAATCAAATTAATCTCTTCCTGAATTTGCCGCTGTTCACGGTTCATCTGCCTCAGGCGTTCCTGCTGCAGGGCAATGAGACGGTTCAGCTCTTCGTACTGCTGATAAACCTCATCATACTCGAGGGTGGTCTCTTCCAGGCGTTTGGTGTAGGTTTCTATCTGCTGATCCAGGTTCTGAATTTGAGAGCGGGTGGATTGCTGGCGCTCAAGAATCTGAGAGCGCAGATGATCATATGACGATTGGCCAAATACGGCCTCGGCCGCCAAAAAGCCTGTTAAAAAAACCAATATGAAGAGTCGATTCATCATAAACGGTAAACAGGGATATCATCCGGAAGATCAATCCCAAGTTCCGGAAGTGTTACGTTGATATCAAGATTTTGAACCAATAAAGTTGCACGGGACTGTCCATCACTGCTGATCACCGTAATTCTTCTGGGCAGTTTGAAGTTTTCAATTTCTGCGTACCCTTCATATTCAATACGGCTAAAAGGCGCTTGAAAATTTGCGCTTGCATGTACAACCTCTTGTATGAGCCCGGTGTTTTTTGAAATGGTTACCATAGCCTGGTTGTGTAAAACTGCCACATACGTACCGCTGGTCTCGTAAATTTCCACTACTTCATCCGCATCAAAAGTGAAGTTAAAAAGATCAATCATATTTACCGATGCGATGGAGCCCACACTGCTTAATTTCCCCTGGTGAAGCGGCGCCTTTTCAGCGATTCTGTCAACACGATTATAGATCAGCAGCGAGTCTGAATCGACATAAATCTGGCCGCCTTCAACCCCAACGCTTGTTCTTACCTGAAACAGGCTTTCGTTACGGTTTGACTGAAACTGTAGTGTAACACGTTCGCTGTTTCCCGGTTCGCTCACAATGGCACGGCCTCTGCCGCTCAGAGTCAGCAGGTCATCCCGGTAGTCCGGCACAGAATACAGCAGTTCTTCAGCCGAAATTGCCGAACGCTCCATCTCCTTATCAGCGGTCAACTCTTCTGTTGTGCTGCATGCTGCAACTAAAAATAACAGCAGCATAGCGGCAAAGAGTTTTCGTATGTTTTGAAGGCTGATCATTATATCCGGTCTTGCAGATAGGTTCGTTCAGGATCTTTCTCAAAGGCTTTTTGCCACCAGGTTCGGGCATTTTCCATATCGTCCAGGGCTTCGAAAACATCGCCGAGATGCTCATAGACTTCGGCGCTTGCATCCCCGGTATCCACAGATTTTTGGATGTACTCCAGGGCTTTATCGTAATCCCCCATTTTGAAATATACCCAGCCGAGGGTGTCCAGATAGGCGGCGTTTTCGGGCTCCATGCCCACAGCGCGCTCAGACATTTCGAGAGCTTCATCCAGCCTCTCTTCACGCAGAGAGAGATAATATGCGTAATTATTGAGTGCGGTGTGATTGTTGGCGTCGAGCCGGAGAGCCATTTCGTAAGCTTCCACGGCATCATCCCAGTTATCAAGCTGGTATTTTACATCGCCCAGTGTACCGAAAATAATGGATCTGAAATTTCTTCGGGAGGGTGCCATGGTTGCCTCTTCAAGCCATTCAGCGGCTTCTTCATAACGGTCAGTCAGCATATAGGAAGCGCCAGTAAAAAACATCACAAAAGCGTTATCAGGTGCTGCATCGTGCGCATCTTCTGAAAGTTCAATCACCTCTTCATACCGGTCAAGCGAAAACAGTACCTGAAGCCTCTGACTCCATGCATCCGCTTCATCCGGAATAGCTTCCGTTGCCCGCTCAAGCGTGATGAGTGCCTGTTCAAGATTGTTTTGCTGCAGATAGTAGTCGGCTGCAATCAGCTGTGCCGGGCCAAATTCGGGTTCATTTTCACTGATGGCGTGTATTAATTTTTCGGTTTGCTGTTCAAGTACAGCTTCGCCTGGCATACTCTGTTGTTGCATGTACACAAATCGCACCAGCTCCATTTTTTGTGATGGATTGATCAGCGGATCTTCAATCATTTCAACGAATGCATCTCCCATTTTTTCCCATTGGTTGTTGTTGATAAAAATTTCAGCCAGCAGCAGCAATGTTTTCGGCTCTCCGGGATTTCTTTTGCGGGCATCCATCAAAACTTCTTCGGCCGCTTCCATATCACCCAGCTCCAGGTAATACTGGCTGATGGTGTGCAGGGTAGTAATATTTCCCGGGTTCAGCTCCCGCATTTTCTCCAGTTCGGCAAGAGCTTTTTCGTTTTGATTGAGGGCGTTGTAGTTTTGAAATTTTTGAAGGTGTATTTCGAACGTGCTGCCGCGATACTCCAGAATTTTGTCGAGCACTTCATTCGATTTTTCCAGCTGGCCAAACTCGATGTAATTTTCAGCCAGGGAATAGAGCACATCAACATCCCGCGGGTGATGCTTCAGTACAGTTTGTAATGCCTCCACTGCCATCTCGTTGCGGCCGGACTGACGGTAGATCTCGGCCAGCTTTATGTGATACCATTTATTTTCGGGATCAAGATCGGCGGCAATCTGCCCGTAGTAGGCGGCATTGGTTAAATCGCCGGTGGCAAGGTACACATCAGATAGTGCGTAATTGATTCCCGGTTCATCAGAAAGAATCAGATGAGCGGCTGTCAGTTTATCCAAAGCAAGTTCGTACTCCTCGTTTTCGAAGTGGGTGATGCCTTCAATAAAATATTCCATTGCCCGCGTCCTGTCAGGATCAGTCAGGCCGGAATCCTGGGCGGCCGTTGTAAACGGAACAAGAAGAAAAATGCCGAGAATTATCGAAATGTGTGATAAAGTTTTCATCAAATGGGGGTGTAATGTCATGATGTTATTACTATGGAACGATGCTTTATGAAGCTAATTATAAGAATGATCAGTTAAAACTGTTTTAACCTGCCAATTTTTTAGAAAAAACGGACTTCTTTTGAGGCCAAATTTCAGCCTGATCGAATTCGTTCGTGAGAATACCCATCAGACAGCCACACTTAATCAGGTACAAGTTCTAATGTTAGAAATACCCGTCAGACCGCTTTGAACGGTCAACCGGGGAACATCAAAACTGATTAAAATTTACATCCTGTCCGGGGCCGAAATTCCCAGGATGGTGAGGCCATTGGCCAGCACACGGGCAGTGGCCTTGGCCAGTACCATCCGTGCATGCATCAGATTTTCGGGTTCACCGATAATCCGGCAGTCGTGATAGAATGAGGTGAAACCGGATGCCAGTTCATTCAGGTATGTAATGAGCCTGTGCGGTTCGCGATGGCCTGCCGCAAGTGCAACCGCATCGGGGAAATTGAGCAGTTTTTTGATGAGTGATATTTCTGATTGATGGGTCAGTACGGAAAGATCGGGCTGTCCGGCAAAATCGCCCATTGAGCCTGCCTTTCGTAAAATGGATTGAATACGCGCATGAGCATACTGCAAGTAAAAAACGGGGTTTTTTTCACCGGCTTCTTTCGCCCGGGCTACATCAAACTCAAGATGTGTGTTTGGGGATCGCATCAAAAAGAAAAAGCGGGTTACATCTTCTCCCACATCATCCATCAGTTCATCGAGTGTGACAAAGTTGGCTTTTCGCGTACTCATTTTGTACGGCTTGCCGTCTTTCACAAGAGTAACAAACTGGTAGACCAGAACTTCAACCTTTTCAGAGTCGTAGCCCAGCACCTCAATACCATTCTTAACATCGGGATAAGTGTCGATGTGATCGGCACCAAAAATATCCAGGCAGAGGTTAAATCCGCGATCCAGTTTATTGGCGTGATAGGCAATATCGGGCAGGCGGTAGGTCGGCTCGCCGGTACTCTTCACCAGAACCGTATCCTGGTCTTTTCCAAACTTCGTGGTCTTGAACCAGACTGCTCCGTCTTCATCATAAGCCATCTCCTTTTCACGAAAGGATTTTATCGTCTCATCTATGGCCCCATTGTCATAAAGCGTCTGTTCGTTGAAAAAGGAATCCATTTCAATGTTCAGCCGTTTCAGTGTCTGCTGGATATCCTCAAAAATGGCGGCTTCTGCTTTTTCTTTGAACCGTTTTTCATCCGGTTCATCCGCCAGCGAATCGCCAAATTTCTGAACCAGATCTTTAGCGATGTCGGTGATGTATTCCCCCTCGTAACCGTCTTCCGGAAACTCAGCATCTTTGCCCAGTTCCTGCAGATAGCGGCACTGGACGCTTTGCCCGAGCAGGCGCATCTGCCGTCCCGCATTGTTGAAATAATATTCGCGCTGCACATCAGCCCCCGTCCATTCCAGCAGGCGGGCTACGGTATCACCCAGCACGGCATTTCGCCCGTGGCCTACAGTCAGCGGTCCGGTGGGATTTGCACTGACAAACTCAACCAGTGCTTTGATGCCGATGCTACCATCGCTTTTCCCAAACTCTGTACCCTTTTCAATAATTTGCGCCAGTTCGTTGTAAATATAATCTCCGGCAAACCGGAAGTTGATAAAGCCGGGGCCTGCTATTTCTGTGGATTTGATTCTTTCCGGATCGAGATCTAATTCATCAACAAGCTGCTCGGCAATTTTCCGGGGATTGTTGCGGAGGGGTTTGGCAAGCTGCATGGCCACGTTGGTGGCGGCATCACCGTGGGAGGGGTCTCTCGGTTTTTCGATCTGAATGCCGGGGATTTGGTCTTCGTTCAGGCCGATTTTTAGTAGTGCCTGCCTGATAGATTCCTGTAGATATTGCTCCATAAAAAGCGAAAGCTGGGGTTTTGAGTTGAGTTAACGGGTTGAATTTTTGATTGGGTAAATATACAGTTTTCAGAATCCGTAATCTGCCCTGATATGATTTTAAAAAAGCGAGGCCTGATCGTTGTCGGCACCGGAAATTTTCTGTTTTAGGAAGGCGGGATCATACTCGTAAATATCCAGCATTTCGGGCTGAAACCTCTTGCCGTAGAGCCTGCGGCAAACGCCCTGAAGCGCACGCTCGCCTGCAGGGGTAATGGTCAAATAACCGTGCTCATCTTCGCGGATAAAGCCGAATTGCCGCACATCATTCACAATCAGGTAGCCCAGTTTTGGTATCACCTGGATATTTTTTTCCACAAACTCCCTGTGCAGTGGTTCATCATTGTAGGTGTAAACCAGGCCAAGCAGGTTCATTTCCGCTTCGGTGACAGGGTATCCTTCCGAAGATTTCGTGAGCAGGTTGTCCCACGCTGCCTGGCTGTAATAAAGCCCAAACCACCATTTGGCGTGCTTCAGCAGTTTGTGTGAAATGGAGCAGGCCAGATATTTACCCGGTGCTGCCCGGCGCGGTTCACCCCTGTCGCGGTACATACTCACCATGGTTGCAAGATCAAGTTCCTGCAGGTTTGGAGGGTATTTAAAAATAAAATCCGTCTTTTTTTGCATGATGAATAAGCACGCAGTTTTTCAGGTACAACCGTTGAAAATTTTTCTGAAGCCGATTTCACAGGCATCAATGATATATACAAAAAAATAATGGATTTCTGTGAATTTGCAGAGTGATTTAAATAATCTTAATGAATTCAAAAATCTAACCTGACTGTAAAATGGCGCAAGCGTCCCCGCTTGTGACTTTAGGTCCGATGTATATTGTTAATTTTACCGTTGACTGTGGCTTTTTATGAGCCTATAACAAGGAGATTCTTCGACTTCGTCCCGACATAAATGCGTCGGGACTGCGCTCAGAAAGACAATTAGAAATAATAATCTATTGAAATTTTAAATAAACAGAAGCTGCTGCGGCAACGAGTTTTTCTCCCTGTAAGATTAAAAATCTTGATACTGTATTTCTGTTCATCAGGGTTAATTCACGGTTAATCTGATCATCCAAATTTTTCAGCATTTGCAGGCTGCGATCCAGGCCGCCGCTTCGGTTTCTTGTAAGCCAGAGCCGCTGGTGTTCTTCAATCACCGTTTCGTTTAGCTGTTTGAGCTGTTGCAGCAATTCAATGTTATCTGTGGCACTATGCTCACGTTTGTACTGGATATATTTTTTGGTCAGCGCCCCCAGGTGTATCATGCGGACGGCATTTCTGTATTCATCCAGAATCAGGGCGGCATCTGTTCTCTCCATTTGGGTTTCATCGAGCCGTTCTTCCAAAATGGAGGTGTATTCAATAATCGATCGGTAATCATAAGGGCCGGCATTTTCGAACCGCTGCTTTATTTCTTCGACTATTTCATCATCGTAGTGAATCAGCTCAAAAAGTCCATCCTGCAGTTTGTTCTGCACGGCTTCTATCATCACCTTGTCCATAATGCCGAACATGAAGGTTTGCATGGTTGTGGTCATGTTCACCATCTTGTACTCTTCAAACTGATTGTATCGCCCCATGTCTAAAACCAAATCTCCCATAACTCCGGAAGAGTCCTGAAAAGCCATCCGGTTCAAAAAGGCAGCAAACGGAAGCCTGTCTTCGCTTTCCACATTCCAGCTTAGAGCGGAGCCGTACACAAAGGGTGCAATACTGACCGGCCAGTATTGCCAGTGTCCCATATCACCCCAGTCGGTCAGCAGCATTCCCCGTGCATCATTTTGAATGGCACTATGCACAGCGTTGCTAATGTTTTGCTTCATGTTATCGGTTCGGCCTGTGATGGTTGTCCAGCTGCTGGTTCCAGGGCAAACCATAAAGTCCAGCCCGGCCTCTCGATATTTTCGGGTTTGATCTTTAAACGGATGCACATCCTCGTATCCCCATTCAAGCAGTATCACTTCATCCGGTATTTGTGGAATGATTTCCGGGTGCTTGGTGACGATATCACCCCACATCATCATTTGCCTTTCATGATTTTCGGCAACAAAATCTTCCAGCTCCTTCACAAAGTTGATGTAGAGCTGCCCTGCACCTTTTTCCTCAGCGAGTTCTCTGTTTTTGCATTGGCCAAGTTCAAAAGGCTCGTCGAGGTTAGCGTTAAAATATTCGGAGCTGAAATTGGGCAGCATGTCGTCCGTCATCTGTTTTACAAGCTCCATGCTGCGCGGATCAGATACATCGAGCGTGGATTTATAATCGATCAGCCCCAGCAGTTTGAATCCGTCGGGACATTCGGCCAGGTCGGCGAACTCCTCCGTTTCCAGCCATGCGTTCATATGGCCCAGCGAGTTCTGGTTGGGAACCAGGTCGATGAAACGCTCTTTTGCATACCGGTCGAGAGCCTGAATTTCTTCGCCGTTAATCGGCGTTTCAGATTCATCCCAAACGTGCCTGAAAGAGGGATAATCTAAAGAAAACCCCTCAACATAGAGCTGAAGGTGGTTGTATTTGAGCCCGGCCAGGAAATCCACGATTTCATAGAGAGTTTCCATCGTGGGAATTTTATCGCGGCTGATGTCGAGCATGGCGCCACGAACAGGCAGGTCGGGCCAATCGGTGACAGTCAGGCCGGGAAGGCTGCCATCAGACTGCTGCAACAACTGTTTGAGCGTAACCAGTGAGTAAAAAAGCCCGGCTTCGTCTGCGTACCGGATATTTACTGCCTGAGATCGGATTTCCAGACTGTAGCCCTGCGGCTTCAAATCGTCATCGGGACTGAATTGGAATGAAACAGGCCCGGATCGGCTAACCGGAAACTCAAGCTGCTGCTCAATTAGTTTTTCAATGAGTTCTCGCTGATCATCCGGTGATTGAAAATGAATGGCTTCCGGTACGATAAAAGATTCTTCCGAAAACTCCATCTGCTGCGGAACGGGAATCAGTGCAAAGGGAATGTCCGGCTCTTCTGATGCCGATGTGGCGCCAAAAGTGTATTCAACGTCATCAGGCAGCGGGGGCGGCGGCTGATATTTTACGTGATACCAGATCAGCAGCCCGGCAATGGTCAAGCCAATCAAAATGAGCAGTACATAAAGGACGGTCAGAAAAATTTTCATGATGGATTACAGTTAGATTAATTTTTTGTAGTCTTCTTATTAATATGAAAATAGCATAGCAACGTTATTTCTTGATGAATGGATATAAAAATCCATTTTTCGTTTTATAGATTGTAATCCTGAATGAAATAGTTGAAAGTTTTAAAGTTGCTGCAATTTCATTTACTGTGTTTACGGCTGAGATGGCTGTAATACCAACCGAACATTGGGCAAAGCCATGTTGGAGTGAATTGAAACCGGGTCAGATTTTGCCAGGCTGATTTCATGAATGTCTCCGCCTGTGAACTCAAAGGATTGGAGCGGCAGTTTGTAAAGCCTCTGGGGAACTTCATGATTTATAGAGAATTGTAACCTGTTCCCGAACCGGTTATAAAATTTAACAAGCAATTCATTTTTTCCTTCACGAAGCGGCAGCAGAACGAGATCTCCCATCGTTTCTTTTCGTTCCGGATTATTGTGTATGTACAATTCTTTGCCGTTTAGAAAGACCTGTATTCCGTCCGTTCTTTCAAACTCAATCAACACTTCCTGTTCTGTTTCTGATTCGATTTCCTGCCAGGCAAACCAGTTGTGATTTCTTCGTACCGGTAAATCTGTAACATCAACAGTTGAGGAATTTAGCGGCTCCCATTGATTTCCGGAATCAATTGGCCAGTGTTGCTCCGGATCGATATCAAAAACTTGATCCGGTATGGCATCCAGCATCATAGAGTGCGGGCCGTTCAGGTAAGCAGGGCCAAATTCTATTTGTGATTGCTGTGCACCGAGATCAATCAATTCACCGCCCTCCAGTAAAATTTCTTTTGATCCGTTTGTTGTGTTCAATTCAATCGTCTCCGATTTTTCACCGTCACTGTAATAGATGAAAGAATCGTAAACAGCGGATTCCTCAGGTTCGATGAGCCAGGATTCTTTCACCGTGCTGCGGAAACTGCTGTAATAGTCCACACCGGAAAAACTGTGATGTTTACGACTGTTTTGCCTGTCGAGCATCACCTGTTTTTCACCTGAATAAAGTGATAAGGTCTTCTCAGGAACAACCTGGAAAGAATCCTCAAATTCAAGCACAACCACACGAAATTTATTCAAACCGTTATCTGTCAATTGAACCTGAATGCCTGAATCTGTTTGGCTGAAAACCAGCTCTTCATCCGGTTCATCAAGAAAGTAGCTGTTTATGATTGTACCGAAAATTCCGTTTAATGGCAGCAGGCCGTCTGCAGGCGGTTCCAGAATGTGCAGATAGAGTTTATCATCCGTTGATGTTACTTCTCCCCAACCCGGAGATTGTTCAAGCCCAATTGGCCTTGTATTGTAGATGGCCTCTCCATTTATTTGGAGCCATTGACCAATTTCGAGCAGTACATCCCGTTCAAATTCTACAACTGAACCATCGCCCCTTGGGCCGATGTTGAGCAGATAATTTCCGCCACCGGCGACAACACGAATCAGGCTTTCCAGTTTTTCATCCACTTTCTCCTGAACACTGCCGCGTTCCTGCCAGCTACGGTATCCCCAGGTTTCATCGAACATGGAGGCGGGGGTTTGCCACGGTGTGTCGAGTATATAATCGGGATACTGGTTATCGCCCATCACGGTAAAATCTCCCATATCATTCCCAAGGCGTCCGCTAACCATGCATTCGGGCTGAAGTGTATGTACAAGATCACGTAATTCGCGGCTCTGCTCAGCAGTTAGAGATCCCATATCAAACCAAAGTTCGGAGATAGGGCCGTAATTCGTCAGCAGCTCACGAACCTGATTCATGTTATACTGATGATGTTCGTCAGGAATGGGATCAGCATTATGGCTGGAAATCGGATATGCGGGTGGATAGTGCCAGTCAATCAAAGAAAAATAGAGGCCGAAATTGAGGCCATGCCGTTCTGCGGCTTCGGCCAGTTCTTTGATCACATCCCTGCCATATGGCGTGGCTTTTACGATATTGAAATCGGTGTATTGAGAATCGAACAGGGCAAACCCGTCGTGATGTTTTGCGGTAATGACCACAGAGCGCATACCGGCATTTTTTGCAAGCTGCATAATTTCATCAGGATTCCAGAGTTCCGGGTTGAAGCGTTCGGCAACGTGGGCATAAAGATCCGAGTGGATGCCTCCGTGAGACTGTATCTGTTCAGAGTATCCCCTGGTTACCCGTTCTCCGTTCCACACTCCGCCAAGCTCGGAATAAATACCCCAGTGGATAAACATGGAATATTTATTGTTGTACCATTCCTGGAAAGCATCGGGGTCATGCTGCCGGGCAAAAGATTTTTCTGCGATGCCGGTGCTTATTGAAATAAATGAAATAATTAAAATAAAGAGTAAGAATTCCCGGGTGGTTGAACTGATTTTATTCATAAAAGGAATTGTGTGTTTTAATGGTATTTTTCGAAAAATATTTAGTGAATGAGAGTTCAGTAAAGCCATACATTCAACGTATTGATTTTACTCCGGCCTCAGATAAAACGGAATATTAGCCACACCCACATTTCCATGGCCATCATAAATATAAATAAATAACCGATAGGTTCGATCAGCATCGGCGGGGACTCTGAACTCGATTTCTTTTTTTGTTTCTCCGTTAGAGACAATAAAATCTTCAATTGAATCGGGTTTGGATTCTCTCTGGCCTGCATAAGCCGCGAATTCATCCAGTTCGGGAAGCAGTTCCCATTCAACATGAAACGGATCACCATCTGGATCAGACGCCTCTACTTTAGCGGTGTGCACCTTATTCTCTTCCAGGATGATGCTGTGCAACGCATTCAGCCCGTTTATGGTAAACGCCTCAATTCGAGGAGCCCGGTTTTCCGGCCATTCATCGGTCCAGAGGTAGTGCATCACTTCAACAGCGGCTTTTTCAGAACCGTCGTCATGAAACATGTTGTATCAGGTGTGAGTACGCTCCATCCGGTTGCTGGTCCATAAAAAAGCGTATGATCCGACACTGCGGGGATCGGCCTCAATCACTTCACGATATCGCTGTTTGTACAATTCAGCTTTTTCGGTGCTGGTTTCTTCGATAACTGCTCCCCATTCGGTTCTGGATACTTCCCAGTGGCCGGACGGCCCCCACTCTGTAACGACAAACGGTTTGTTCCATCCGTGCTCATCCAGCCATTCCGGAACGTCCACAAGATCGGCATATGCATTGATGCCCAGCAGATCCAGATCCGGGGCGCGCTCCATCAGGTCGGCAAGTTTTTCAGGCATTCCGGTGCCTATTACGGTCATGGCCGGATGATGAGGATCTGTTTCTTGGATCATCCGGGCGATGTCGTTCACAGCATCCCAAAGGTTCAGATCGTATGGCAGGTTGCCCGGGATGTGATCCAGCTCGTTGCCAATAACCCACATCAAAACGGCAGGATGATTTTTGTATGTTTGAACGATCTCCTTCACCCGTTCAAATTGGGCCGCAACGGCCTCTTCATCACTGTAGTCAAATCCGTCGCGCTCTGCCCGAACCGGCAGGCCCACCAAAACCGAAAGGCCGAGTTCATGGGCTTTGTCGAGCACTTCCTGAACTCCGTCGCCATAACCGATTCTCACAGAATTACCGCCATATACGGTAACTTTTTCCATGTATCTCGTGCCAAGTGTTCTGGCACCCTTTATGAAGATTGGCTCACCGCCGCGATAAAGCTGGAACTGACCATTTTCTTCATGAATTTCAACGGAGATGGGCTGATCAGGACCGGGCTTATCCCTTTGGCAGGAAGTCAGGCCGATCAAAAAAAGTGCGTAGCCAAGAAAGAATTTTGTCAGAATTCGTGAGTTTTTCATTGAATTGGTTTTTAAGTCATTTTTATTGAAGAGGCACCGAAAGCCTAATTTTACTATAAAAGTGAAATATTTGTCCGGCTGTAAATTTTATATTTTCCCATTTCATCAAGCCATTTCATTTCAGTTTCCCGAAGGTATTTTTGCAGTTTTTCAAAAGGCAATGTTCCGTTCAGGTAGCTGAGCAGTTCAGGATCTCCGCAGAGCAGTTCAATCGCGGCTTTATCTGATCCAAATTCATACGCCCCTTTCCTGAATGAAAATGAATCAGGATAGCTCTCTTTTATGATGCGAATCATCTTCAGAGAGTGCAACAGGGAATGATAAGGCTGTCCGGTTAAATGAATCTGAAAACCATCACAAATTTCATCTTCCCATTTGTGAAAGGTGGGTTTAAAACGCAGCGGACGGAGTACGGCACCGGGATATTCCATGAACTCTTTATTTTTGGTCAGCCTCCGGAGCGGTTTTAACCAGGGGGAGCCAAACATTTCAAACGGGCGGGTTGTCCCGCGACCCTCGCTCAGGTTGGTTCCTTCCAGCAGACACTGGCCGCTGTAAACCAGGGGAGTGTTAGGATGCGGAATATTGGGAGATGGCGGGATATCGGATTTTTGGAATTTTCCGGTTGGATGTAAATCAGGAGACAATGAGATCAGCTCGATCTGCCCGGGGAAAGCAGATGAAAAATCAGGCCGGGTTTCAACACCGGACAGTTTAGCGATATAGAGAGGAAACGTGGCTTTATGGTAGTCGTAAAAAAAGAGAATCAGTTCAGCCATGGTCAGGCCGTGGCGGTGCGGCAAGCCGGCATGCCCGATGAATGAGCTGTATGATTCGGACAGTTTGCTGCCTTCAACCTGGAGCCCGGCAGGATTGTCGCGGTCAATCACAATCACCGGCAGATCGGGGGCATGCTGTGCAACGGATCTGATCAGGTAGCTGGCCGTAACGCCATAGGTGAAATATCTCGCACCGGCATCCTGCAGATCAATGAATAGCACTTCAAGATCTTTAAGATGCTCCGGCGAAACATACAGGCTCTGTTCACTGCCGCTATAGAGCGAGATAATTTGGGCATCCACACCAAAATCTGAATAAATAGAAGTATCCTTCAACGGAACCTGGTCCTGCAGTTCAGCAAACAGGCCGTGTTCGGGGACAAAAATTCGTTTCAGGCCCGGAATTTCCTGGAATAGGTATGAGCCGGTTTCAGAATCCCAGGCGGTATGATTGCATAACAGCCCCGCCGGGCGCCCGGTTAAAGGTTTTATGATTTTGTGATTTAACAGGCGGCGATAGTTCATTTCATCAACTTACAGAGCTTATGCAACTTTGAAAACTGAAATTCTTGAATTGAAGGGCAGAAAAGATGTATTATGTGTAAAACAATAAAATTCACGGAGATTCCCATTATGGCGAGAAAACAAAAATTATTTAAAAGTGATGAACGAAGAACCCGCGATGAAGTAAGTGCATTTCTGCGCGAACTTGCGGATAAAGTTGCAGACGGAAAAGTGGTTCTGAAGCAGGGTCAGCAGGAAATTCAGGTTGAGCTGCCGCATAACCTTATTCTGGATGTGGAGGTAAAAAAGAAAGAAAAAAGGCACAAAGGACTCAAGCACACCCTCGAAGTGGAAATTGAGTGGTATGAAGGAGATGACGAAATCCGCGGAGACGGTACCCTGGAGCTGGGGTGATCGTTAACCCGGATATCTCACAGAAAATAAGTGAAACATAGCATAACTTTATGATTATTTGTTCCTTAAGTGACATATTTTGAGCCTTCAGAAAATACAGTCTGTTTTTCTGCGACATTTTTCCCTCAGCTTCGTTTGCCAAAGGCATCCCTTTGGGGGAATCTAAAATTGCATGCTCAACGTCCGCCAGCCGGCGGACGTTTCCGCTGCCATTTTATCTTCGCATTGCTAAGGAAAAAATCTCTTGGTGAGATATCCGGGTTAAAAGTTCTGATTTATTTCCGGGAAAGTTAGAATAGAGTGCGACTGGAAAGGAACGGCTAATCTTCACCGCGAAGGATATTTTTTAAACCTTCCGGGTCTGATTTTTTTGTGTAGAACTGGAATTCCGGCTCACTGTTGTTTTCCTCATTTTCGATTCGCTGCAGTTTTTCTTCCGATACATGCAGCATCAGTTTGGATTTGAGAGATTTTGCCCGCTCAAATTCACTTTTTTTGGTGGTTAGTGAGAGGCAGTTCTCATTTAATGTCAGCGATTTTCCGGTTTTGGGGAGACGATTCAGAAATACTTCAAACCGTGCAGAAAACCATTTCTTTTTTACCTGAACGTCTTCGATGGCAGCGTAGGGAATTTTAAGTGTTTTCACATCCGAGTTTAAGACACCAAGCACATCATCTTTCAGGGAATATTCCAGCACCAGGAAATCCGGATCCATCCGAAGCAGCCCGCTGAGCTCCGCCCATCCGCCATATTGATCGTTCTGTTTTACCGGGAGTATCATGGTTGAAATTTAAGGATTAGGCAAGTTAAATGTGAAACAGGGATAGGAACATATAAGTCGAGTAGCATAGCACAAACGGGACGTTTGCGCTATTACTTTATATGACTCGCCTTGAATTTCAAGAACTGAAATGGCGTAAACGACCGTTTGTGACTCTCTTCCGCTTGAATATTTTTTAGAAAATGCTAACCAACTTTTCTGATCGCCTTTATTCTCTTTAATACAGGCGGATGCGAATAGTTCAAAAATACATAAAACGGATGCGGGGTCAGGTTGCTCAAATTATCCTTTGAAAGTTTTTTAAGTGCATTTACCATCTCTTCTTCATTACTGATGGTTTTAGCTGCAAACTCATCCGCTTCGTATTCATGTTTGCGGCTCAAAATCTGCATCCCGATACTGAGGATGGTCTCCACAGGCGAATACAGCAAACCAAAAAAGAGCAGCCCGGCATAAACGCTCATCTCTTCCATAAAAAAGGCTTCAAACAGTGCAGGCACCTGAAGGAAGATGGACAACAGCCCAAACATAATTCCGGTATGCAAAATGCTGATGGCCATATTCTTCACAATATGTTTCTTTTTATAATGGCCGATTTCATGCGCCAATACCGCCACCAGCTCTTCTGTGGTGTGTTTTTCGATGAGCGTATCAAACAGTGCAATTTTTTTGTTTTTCCCAAAACCGGTGAAGAAAGCATTCGATTTTGATGAGCGCTTTGAACCATCCATCACCGAAACATCCTGAAGCGGAAAATCGACTTTCTCGGCATATTCTTCGATTGCTTTGCGAAGCTCATCATCTTTCAGCGGTTCAAACTTGTTGAACAGCGGCATGATCCAGTTCGGAGCAATGTATTGCATAACCAGCAAAAAAGCCGTTACCGCCAGCCATGCGTAGAGCCATGCCCATGTGCCGCCAAACTCGAAAAATGCAATAATTGCTGCTAAAAGCGGTGCGCCTATCACTATGGTCAGCATCAGGCCTTTCAGTCGGTCGAGTACAAATACTTTAGGTGTGGTTTTATTGAAACCGAATTTTTCCTCAATTACAAAAGTGGAATAAATACTAAACGGAAGCGAGATGATGGTTTTGGCCAATATCAGCACACCTATAAAGATCAACCCGGTTACAATCACCCCAAATTCAAAGCCCCTCGCCCACTGGTCCAGCCAGTTGAATCCGCCCGCAAACCAGAATACCAGAAGCAAAATCAGATCAAATGTGCCGGTTAAAAAACCGAATTTGGTTTGTACCCGGGTATATTCCTGCGATTTTGCATAGGTCTGCTCGTCGTACACTCCTTCAAACTCCTCAGGCAGTTTCTTTGAGAGGGCTTTCAGGTTGAGCCGGTTTGAGATCACGCCCAATATAAAATCGATCAAAATGGCTGCCAGGATGATGATGGCGATAATATTCATAAAATGCGTTTTACATCGGAATTAAAGAGTTCATTAGGAAGCGCAAAAAATCAGTTCTTTTTCGGATACAATCAACTATTCTCTTCCAGTACTTTTATTGCAGCGTCGTATCCCTCGCTGATAAGCTTTTTGGTCTGGCGGGTATCTGCCTTGTTATACGCACTTAATTTTGGCTGAATCCATTTGATATTTTTATCTTCCACCTGTGTTTTAATCATATTATTCAGGGCAATATCAAATGTGTTGTTGAGCACATCTATGATGTCATCGGGGCGTTTAAAATCGCGGTTTGTAGTTAAATCTACAGCAATAATGTTTTTTGCTCCCATCTCACTGAGCGGAGAAACCGGCACATTCTCGCAAAGAAATCCATCAACAAGTAGCCTGTTGTCCCATTCCACGGGAGCGAATATTCCGGGCAGGCACGAACTGGCCATCACGGCTTTGTGAAGCGGGCCCTCGTTAAGCACAACTTTTTCACCGTTTGTAATATCGGTGGCTATCATACATAAAGGAATTTGAGCCTCCTCAATGGTTACCATCCCCAAATGATCGAGTATCTGCTTCCCCAATCGCTTGTTGGTTAACAGTCCCATTTTTGAAATTTTAAATGCCGTCACATCCAGCCAGTCGAGATCAAGGGCAATTTTTTCAATTTCATCTACCGGCTTGCCAAATGCCACATGTGCAGCCACAAATGCACCAATACTGGTGCCGCTGATCATATCCGGCTTGATGCCTTTTTCCGCGAATGCCTTTAAAACGCCAACATGTGCTGCCCCGAGAGCGGCGCCTCCTCCCAATGCGAGCCCCATCGATTTTTTTGACTGAAAAAATTTTGAAAGATCCATATGCCGGTTCTGTTAGTTAAAAATTGGAGATTATTAGAGTCTATGCTTTTGGCAAAGCCATAATGTTATGCCTAATCTGGCAAGAATTTCCAAAAGATGCCAAAGGTATTCCTTGTGGGCAAGCACCAAATGCCAAATATTTAATTATCCAAATTTCAAAGTCTGATATTTAGCAGTGGATTTGGATTTTGTGATTTGGGATTTCGCTGCGCCTGATGGATTGGTTTCTGCTTTAAACCTTTCTAAAACTATAATGCCAATCAGGAAATCCACTATTTCATAAGTGCTAAATAATTTTAATTTTATATACGATTTTTGATTTTGTGACTGTCTCAGTTTACCTCATCGACAAGTATATCAGCGTTGGAAGCGTTTTCTTACTTTTCGAATCAAAAACAGACGATTTTAAGGTATAATTAGCCGAAATCTTTTATTTTACATGAGGAAAAAGACAGAGAGTTATCTAATAACCTATAAAATAAAATAACATGAAAAATACAGCACCAACCAAAAACAATGAACTTATCAAGTGGGTTCAGGAAACCGCCGAATTAACTAAGCCGGAGAATGTCGTCTGGTGTGACGGTTCTCAGGAAGAATATGACAGGCTTTGCCAGGAAATGGTAGATTCGGGTACATTTATCCGCCTGAACCCGGAAAAACGGCCAAATAGTTATGCTGCCTTTTCCGACCCATCTGATGTTGCACGTGTAGAAGACAAAACCTTCATCAACAGCTTGCGCAAAAGCGATGCGGGCCCCACAAACAACTGGGAAGACCCAAAAGTGATGAAGAAAACACTGACCAAGCTTTTTGACGGATGTATGCAGGGACGCACCATGTATGTGATCCCGTTCAGCATGGGACCGCTCGGTTCTCCTATTGCCAAAGTGGGAATCGAAATTACGGATTCTCCATATGTTGTTGTAAACATGAGAATTATGACCCGCATGGGACAATCTGTACTGGATGTACTGGGTAAAGGCGAATTTGTTAAATGCCTGCACTCTGTAGGCGCTCCGTTGCAGCCGGGCGAGGAAGATGTACCCTGGCCTTGCAATCCGGACACTAAATATATTTGCCACTTTCCTGAGGAGCGAAAAATTATTTCGTACGGATCAGGATACGGTGGTAACGCACTGTTAGGCAAAAAATGCCTGGCACTTCGAATCGCCTCTACCATGGCCCGCGATGAAGGATGGCTGGCTGAGCATATGCTCATTTTAGGTCTTGAATCTCCTAAAAAAGAGAAAACCTATGTTGCTGCAGCATTTCCGAGTGCGTGTGGTAAAACCAATCTTGCAATGATGATTCCTCCAAAAGGAATTGATGGCTGGAAAGTAACCACAGTGGGCGATGACATTGCCTGGATTAAGAAAGATGAGAACGGCCAACTGAATGCCATTAATCCGGAGTCAGGATTTTTTGGTGTAGCCCCTGGTACTAACTATGATACTAATCCGAATGCAATGGATAGTATCGCCACTGATTCTATTTTTACTAACGTTGGTGTAACTCCTGATGGTGATGTATGGTGGGAAGGTATTGGCCACGATTGTCCTGAGGGAACTATCAACTGGAAGCGCAAGGAGCACGATCCTGAATCAGGTGATAACGTAGCACACCCAAATGCACGTTTTACTGCACCTGCAGCCAACTGCCCGTCTATCGACGAAAATTGGGAAGATCCTGCCGGTGTACCTATCAAAGCTTTTGTCTTTGGTGGCAGAAGAAGTACACATGTGCCCCTAGTGTTTCAAAGCTTTAACTGGAACTTTGGAGTGTATGCCGCTGCCACAATGGGTTCTGAAATGACAGCCGCTGCTTTCGGCGATATAGGAGCCGTTCGCCGCGATCCCTTTGCCATGCTGCCATTTGCAGGCTACCATATGGCCGACTACTTCAATCACTGGCTGGAATTAGGCCGTACGTTGCCGAACGCACCCCGCATTTTCTCTGTAAACTGGTTCCGTAAGGATGAAGAAGGAAATTTCCTCTGGCCAGGCTTCGGGCAAAATATGAGAGTTCTGAAGTGGATTGTTGAGCGTGTTAACGGAGAATCCTTTGCTGTAGAAAGTCCGCTGGGCTGGATGCCAAGGTACGAAGACATGGACTGGAACGGCCTTGAGAATTTCACCCGGGAAGATTTCCAGAAACTCATGTCTGTTGACAGGGAAGCCTGGAAAAAAGAAGTTCTGAGCCATGAGGAGCTCTTCAGCAAGCTGTACGACAAACTGCCTAAAGAGTTCCTCTTTATGAGAGAGCTGTTGCACTCAGCACTCTGGCGTTCACCCGAGCACTGGGAATTAGCTCCGGAGCGTCCAGCTTTGTAAACAAATCATAACACACAATCGCATCTCTTGCGTACACCCCGGTTTCGTTGCTTCGGAGCCGGGGTTTCTTTTTTTTTGCTATTCCACCAATAAGCATAGATTCTTCTATTCCTGAGTTCGACACTGGAACACCCGAGAAGTCAGTTACAAATTAAACAATATTCGGGCGTTGTGTCTGCTGGTGAGGCTGTGCCTGCAGTGACGAAATTGAATAAAACAGGATAGTCAGTACAGAATTGACAAGCAAATCAATTCTATGAGCCTTGATCTATGTTTCAAGTAAAATTGTCTCAATTTTATGCAATCAAATTAGAGGGATTTTTAATCAAATCCAGGTTAAATCACTCCTCTTCAAAGTGAAGTTCGGCTATGGCAATAGCCCATTCACCGGCGGTTGAATAGAGCATATAAAGCCTGCCATCTTCCTCGTAAATGGCAGGATCACGGAGCTGATGAACAAAATCATAGGTAGAACCAAACCGGGATTCTTCAATGGGCTCATTCACACCCTCAAAGTCTTTTTCAGGTTTAAGAACGGTCTGAGGTTCTGTGAATCGCCACTCGTGCCAGTCATCATCCAGGTTTTCAATTCTGGACACCAAAATATGTTCGGGTGCATCTCCGCCGCGAGAGAAGAAAACATACAGTTTCCCCTCATGCTTCCACAGCGCTTTGTGGCGGACTCTTGGTAAGATTCTCGGGCCTTCCTCAAAATTCGTTAAACCATCGCGAGACCGGTAGATGATGCCACCATCATTGATATATTTTGCCAGTGCATACTGCCAGCAGTCATGTTCAAACACCCGAAAGTAAAACAGGCCAACCGCATCGGGAAGTGATTCAAAATGAAGCCCATCATTCGACAGTGCCACATAACTCATTTGATAGGGCATGTCTTCCCGGCCGGGACGAGGGTCTGCATGATAGTACATCCGGATTCGCTGCTTCTCATGATCCAGAATCACATCGGGACTGGCTACGTGGTCGCGGTCGGCGCCGTCATAAGCCGGTGTTTCTTCCAT
>SLPZ01000287.1 GCA_007131725.1 Balneolaceae bacterium | reverse complement strand
GATTCTGCCATTCAAAGCCTGGAGGAAGAGCTTTTTGGTGATGATATACAAATAGATGGCAAGGATCTTTCAGAGCATGATTATCGCATTGATCATGCTTATCAGGGAGAGGAAGCTATCAGAATGGTTAAACAATCTCATGAAGATGGTGATCCGTACTCATTGATATTTATGGATGTAAGAATGCCGCCTGGGATGAATGGCATTGAAGCCATCCAGAGAATCTGGCAGGATTACCCTTTCACCGAAATGGTGATCTGCACAGCGTATTCAGATTATTCGTGGGATGAAATAGTCCGTAATCTTGGCAGCACGGATAAGCTTCAGTTTATGAAAAAGCCCTTTGACGCAACCGCACTGAAGCAAACAGCCCTCTCGCTTACCACCAAATGGAAATTGCAGCAGGAAGCCATTGATTACACTAACAAACTTGAGCTGGAGGTGGAAGAGCGTACAAAAGAGCTGAGCAATTTGGTCAGAGATTTTAAAAAGATGAAAGATAAGGCTGAGCAGGCAACGGCAACGAAAAGTGCTTTTCTTGCCAATATGAGCCATGAAATTCGAACCCCTATGAATGGGGTAATCGGCATGAGTGATCTTTTATTGGAGACCGATTTGTCTGATGAACAAAGAGAGTTGTCGGGATTGGTTAAAAAAAGTGCTATTTCTCTGCTGAATATTATCAACGATATATTGGACTTTTCAAAAATGGAAGCCGGGAAAATGACCGTTGAAAAAGTGCCTTTTCGGCTTGTTGATGTTGTAGAGGAAGTCCTTCAGATGATTTCATTTGCATCAAAAGATAAAGGGTTGGCTCTTACATCTTTTGTTGATGATTCCGTACCGGAATTTTTAAAGGGAGATCCCACAAGAATCCGTCAAATTTTGTTGAATTACCTCGGCAATGCAGTAAAATTTACCGATAAGGGAGGAGTCACGTTTCGCGTTGATTTACTCAATGTAAATGAAGGCCAATTCCGGGTTAAATTTTCAGTTGAAGACACAGGGCCGGGAATACCGGACGAAAAGCTGAATGGGATTTTTAATTCATTTGAACAGGCAGATTCGTCCACAACAAGAAAATACGGTGGAACCGGTCTCGGGCTTGCAATATGTCGTCAGCTTGCCACATTGATGGGAGGTGAGGTTGGAGTTGAAAGCAAATTAGGAGAAGGATCCAGGTTTTGGGTTATTCTGCCTCTGGAGCAGGCTGAAGCTGAATCGATGGGCGGGGAAGTACAGTCCAGCCAGTTCGTAAGTTCAAATGGAACCGGTGAAATCAGTAAGATATTGGTTGCTGAAGACGACAAAGTAAGCCAGATATTAATTCGAAGGATATTGGAAAAGGAAGGCTTCCGGGTGGACATAGTTGAAAATGGCTCAGAGGCAGTAAAGGCCGTAAGCGAAGGTCAGTATGATATTGTACTAATGGATGTACAAATGCCGGTTATGGATGGCTACCAGGCGGCTTCACTTATTCGAAACCTGGAAGAAGATAGTGACAATCGCATTCCGATTATTGCTCTTACTGCCCAGGCTATGGAAAAAGACAGAGAGAAATGTATTGAAGCAGGGATGGATGAATATCTGGCCAAGCCGATAAAAAAAGAGCTGTTACTCCAAAAGATATCCAAGTTTCAAACTGCTTTAAAAAGTTAAGAGGAATGGTTTTTTCGATGTCATCATAAATTGAGCAGACAAGGCCATGTCATATATAGATATGTTAATGATGTTTATTGAGCCACTGAATAGATTGAACGGAACATAATTTTTGAATAATGAAGTCAATTATTATAAGTAATAAAGATAAATTTATTTCCATTCTTAGGATTGGCTTAGTATTGATATTGTTCAGCAGCCTGCTGCCGATTACAAATTTATCAGCGCAAACTATTGAGCAGAAACCTGACCTTAAATTTCAAAGGATTCATGAGGGTTTGACCGGTAATCGTGTATCGGCTATTCTGCAGGATCATCGGGGGTTTATGTGGATTGGTACACCCAGAGGGTTGCACCTATATGATGGTATTCAATTCAGAATCTACACATCCGGTTTGGATTCTACCAGTATCAACCATAATAGTATTTATACAATTTTTGAAGACTCTAAAAACCGGCTATGGATAGGTACAGGCAACGGTATTTCAAGGTATAATATTGATACAGATGATTTCAGGAGATTTGAACTTCCTTACGCTATTGATGATGATGTGCCTGTAAATTCAATACTTGAAGATGAAAACGGCAGGTTATGGGTGTCGGGCGGAGGTTCGGGTTTGTATCATTTCGATTCAAAAACAGAGCAATTTGTTCCATATATGGATTTCAGTGACCTAACAGTCAATTCAATGACTGGCGGGCAAAATGATATTCTATGGCTTGCAACTACGGAATCTGGAGTCATCAAGCTCAATACGCAAGATAAAAGCACAAAGTTTTTTACTCATGAACCTGATAATTCTAACTCAATCTCTTCTAATTCGGTTGAAGTGGTTCGAATTGACCAAAATGGCAATTTATGGGCAGGAACGCAGGGTTGGGGATTAAACAGATTGGAATACATTGACGCAGAAGGAGTACCACATTTTATCCGCTACATTCACAAACCTGACACTTCCGGCAGCCTGGCTAATAATGAGATTTCAACTATATATATCGATATAAATCAAAATTTATGGATAGGAAATATTAATGGCGGATTACATCTATATAACGAAACCGAAGATTCTTTTTTCCATTATGACAGTGATCCGCAGAATAATTATAGCTTAACACATAATTCTATCGAAAGTATTTATCAGGATTCTTATGGGCGTTATTGGATTGGTACGTCGTTGTCCGGAATCAACATGGCAGATCCGATGGAGTCGAAATTTGAGCGTTATTACAATGATCCCCGCAATCCAAACAGTCTAAATAACAATATTATCAGGGATTTTTATGAAAATGACGACAGTAGTATCTGGATAGCAACAGATGGCGGAGGTATAAATTTATTCGACAGAGCACGCAACAGATTCACAAGCTTTAAACATGATCCGGAGGATCAGAACTCACTAAGATCTGATGCAGTTATCAGTTTGAACAAAGATAGTCAGGGGAATCTATGGGCAGGAACATGGGGCGGCGGCGCAAATATTTTGATTGATGAAGAAGGCGGAAAATTTACCACTTTTAATAGAATGTTCAATATCCATGATTATCCACTGCATCATGTTTTTGATATGCACTTTGATGAAAACTACATCTGGTTAGCAGCATTTAATGAAGGGTTGTACAGATATGATGTTTCCAGTGGTAATATTCAGCTTTTTAACCACAATTCGGAAGACCCTAATTCTCTGTCATCAAACTTTCTTTTAAGAATATTTGAGGATTCCAATAATAACATTTGGATTGCCACAGAGGTTGGACTGAATAAGATCAAAGCTGAAAATAGAGAGACGGTAACTTTTCAAAGGTATATTCATTCACCGGAAGAACCGAACAGCATTGCTAATGTTTCTGTTCGCCAAATTTATGAAGACCACCAACAAAATTTATGGATAGCGACAGAAGGAGGGCTTTCAAAATATGTTCAGGAAGAAGATCATTTTATTAATTTTGGCCATTCAGACGGTTTGCCATCTGATGAGGTGAATTCCATTATAGAAGATGATAACGGCTATTTATGGATAGGTACTTTAAAAGGAATTTCAAGGTTTGACCCTGATGATAAATCATTTACAAACTTTGACCAGAGCCACGGCCTGCTGAGTGATGAGTTCTCCCGTTATGCTGTTTTGAAAACACAGTCCGGAGAGCTCTTGTTCGGCGGAATGAACGGATTCAACCTTTTTCACCCGGAAGACCTCCACTCAAATCCTCATCCTCCTCCAGTATATCTTACAGATTTCAGGTTATTTAACAGGCCTGTTGATTTAACAGACCCGGAATCACCATTACAAACACATATTGCTGCTACAGACACACTTGTTCTGACATACCAGCAAAATGTCTTTAGCTTCGAATTTATAGCTTTGAATTATACACGTCCGGAATTCAATCAATATGCCTATATAATGGAGGGATTTGAAGAAGACTGGAATTACGTAGGCAGTCAGCGAAATGCCACCTATACCAATTTGTATCCCGGCGAATACACCTTCCGTGTTAAAGCTTCTAACAATGATGGTGTCTGGAATGAAGATGGGGCTTCGATAACCCTGACTATTACCCCTCCATTTTGGCAAACCACCTGGTTTTATTTACTGTCAACTCTTTTTATTCTTGGAGTGATTCTGGCCGTCTTCAGTTTACGGGTTCGAAGCATCCGCGAACATAACAAACGCCTTGAGCTGGAAGTAAGCGAGCGTACCGAGGAGCTCAGGCAAAAAAATAAAACGCTTCAATCCACTCTTAAAGAGCTTGAAAGTACAAAAGATGCACTGGTAGAGCAGGCACACAAGGCCGGAATGGCTGATATTGCTACCGGTGTGCTTCATAATGTGGGCAATATACTTACAAGCATCAATACCTCGGCAGCTCTGATTGAAAATACTGCCAGAGAATCAAAAATTTACGGTTTTGTTAAAGCAAATAACCTGTTAAGGCAGAATATTGACCGGATTGAGGAATTTATTTCTGATAATCCGAAAGGCAAAAGTTTGATGGAATATTACCTGAAGCTCGAGGAACCACTAACAAGCGAACAACAAAAGGTGCTTTATCAAACGGAAAGGCTTATTGAAAAAATTAAACTTGTAAACGAAGTAATTGCCGCACAACAGAATTATGCAGGTACAAAATTACGCGCAGAGGAAGTATCGGTTTCTGATGTGGTTGAACATGCTCTTACACTTCAATCCGGATCGATCGAGCGCCATGGTCTTCATATAGAAAAAGATCTGTCTGCCAATGGAAATATCCTGGTTCAGCGTACAAAACTGATCCACGTTCTGGTAAATATTTTTAAAAATGCAAAAGAAGCCATGTTCGGCCTTCCGCCAGAAAAGAAGAAAATCACCATAAAAACCTGGGAGAATAAAGACCGGGTATTCTTATCCATTTCAGATAATGGTGTGGGCATCAAAGCAGAACATCTTGATAAGATATTCACGCAGGGTTTTACCACAAAAAGGAACGGCCACGGTTTCGGGCTTCACAGCTCAGCCAATTATTTGCATGAAATGGATGGCTCCATCAAGGTGGAAAGCGAAGGCCAGAGCAAGGGTGCCACTTTTACATTGTCATTGGTCAAGGTTCTGGAAAGCATAAATCAGCCAGAAGTTATAACTGAAAGCGAGACAGTATGATGCGGGATTTCTTTTCTCTGGTTTTTTTGCCGCTTTTTAGATCCCACAAGCCCAAATGGCACAAGCGGACGCTTGCGCCAGACCCTGAGATGGCGCAAACGTCCCGTTTGTGCCACGTTAAATGCTTACACCAGAATAAAAGCTAAGTTTTATTTTACGAAGAAATCGCCCTATCAAGCCGGTCTTTCAGGGCAAAAATCAGGGGATGTGCAGACTCTTCCGGAAGCTTTTCTACGAAAATTTGAGAGTATGAGAGATGATCTGCGGTGCGGAAGTGGTCGTAAAGGCCGCGGGCAAAGGCGTGAAAATTGCCCTCATATGAATGAACATTTTTTTGACTTACAGAAATATTCTTTGAATGGAGCAGGTAATAACTCTTGTCCTCAAAACTTTTTGGAACTTCATCTAACCAGAAAACCAAAGCTTTCGGCTTGTAATGAGTATATCGTGTGCCGGGGCTTTTGCTGTTTTGTTTGATATTTTCTGTTTGATGAGTTACCCGTATACCCGTTTTTGTTGAAATCATTTCTGCCGTTATGAAACCCGGCCGCAGAATACAGCGCTCCGAACTGGTCAGATCCAGCACGGTTGATTCCAATCCTATCTCGGATTGCCCGCCATCCAGAACAGCCACTTCGCTTTGATAATCCTCAAGTATATGACGCGCACGAGTGGGACTTGGGCTGCCCGATCGGTTGGCGCTGGGGGCGGTCAGCGGTCCGGTGCGTTCTATCAATTTGCAAGTAAGTGGATGGTCCGGCATCCGCACAGCCACGGTTGGAAGCCCTGCGGTTACAATATCCGGCACAACCGGCTTTTTATTCAAAACCAATGTGAGCGGCCCGGGCCAGAAAGTTTCAGCCAGCCGATGCGCCTCTTCAGGAATCGATTCTGCAAGGCCTTCAAGTTGCTCAAAGCTGCTGATATGGACGATGAGCGGATTTTCGGGCGGACGCCCTTTCAGTGTAAATGTTTTTTTGACGGCTTCCGGATGAAAAGCATCGGCTGCAAGTCCGTAAACGGTTTCGGTGGGAATGGCAACAACGTCTCCCGAACGAATCAGTTCTACAGCTTTTTCGAGAGAAATTATCATACCGGATTTTCAGCAGGTTGCAGTTTTGTGGAATAGAGATTTTCAAGGTAACGGACAGCCGAATCCATATCATCAATCTCCTTTACCACAAAGGTAACCTTATCGTCTTTTTGAACCAACTGGAAGGGATGGGCTTCATCAGACTGAATTTGCTGCAGCAACTGCTGAAACAGTCCGCTTCCGTAAAAATGATCCCCCGCTTTTGAACTGTTATTTGGCCCGGCAAGCCACATTCGTCCCGCCCGAATGGTGATTTTGTTGAAGTACAGCCTTGACCCAAATAATTTCAGTTTGGCCGCTTTAACTAAATTATTTCCGCTCTCGTGCAGTTCACCGAAACGGTCGCGTAGTTCATCGCGCCACTCTTCGATCTGTTCGATTGATCCGGCTTCAGAGAGTTTGCGGTAGAGATTGAGCCGCTCCACGCTGTCTTCCACATAGCTGTTATCCAGGTAAGCCGATTCATCAAATTCGATTTTCGTTTCGGGATATTCAACAACCTTTGGCTCATCTTTAAACAGCGAGCTGTACTCATCTTCTTTCAGCTCTCGCACGGCTTCATCCAGGATTTTTGTGTACAATTCAAACCCGATGTCGGAAATATATCCGCTCTGCTCTGCGCCAAGAATATCACCCGCTCCGCGGATATCCAGGTCTCGCATGGCGATGTTAAACCCGGACCCGAGATCGGAAAATTCCTCAAGTGCGGTAAGCCTTTTTCTGGCCTCTGTGGTCAGGCTGCTCACTTTTGGCGTGATGAGGTAGCAGAATGCCTTGCGGTTTGACCTGCCCACTCGCCCGCGCAACTGGTGCAATTCAGACAATCCGAAATGGTTGGCATTATTTATGATGATGGTGTTGGCATTGGCAATATCGATGCCGTTTTCAACAATATTGGTGGAAACCAGCACCTCAAATTTGTTCAGGTAAAAATCCCCGATAATTTTTTCGAGGCGTGAACCGGTCATCTGTCCGTGGGCGTGGCGGACCCGGATATCCGGAACCAGTTCGCGGATCATGGCGGTAACCTCTTCAATATTTTTTACCCGGTTGTGAATGAAGAAAACCTGTCCGCCGCGGGAAACTTCCTGGATAATGGCGTCCCGGATCAAACCGGAATCAAAGCTGTGAATTTCAGTATAGACCGGCTGCCGGTTTTGCGGTGGTGTGTTGATAATGCTCAGGTCGCGGGCGCCCATCAGCGAAAATTGCAAAGTGCGCGGAATGGGGGTTGCCGTCAGAGTCAGTACATCAACAGTTGCCCGGAACGATTTCAGTTTCTCTTTCATGGCAACGCCAAATCTCTGCTCTTCGTCGATAATCAATAGGCCGAGATTTTTAAATTTCACATCATTTGAAATAATGCGGTGCGTGCCGATCAAAATATCTATTTTACCGGCTTCAAGCTTTTCCAGGATCTGTTTTTGTTCGGCCCTGGTTCTGAACCTGGAAAGCACCTCCACCTCAATCGGGAATTCTTTCATCCGCTCAAGGAAGGTTTTAAAATGCTGATCAGCCAGAATGGTGGTGGGCACCAGCATAGCCGCCTGTTTCTGATTCATCACCGCCTTGAATGCCGCCCGGACGGCTACTTCCGTTTTGCCGAAACCCACATCCCCGCAAATCAAACGGTCCATCGGCTGCGAGCTTTCCATATCCCGCTTTACCGCTTCAATGGCCGACATCTGGTCGGGTGTTTCTTCATATTCGAAACGGGCTTCCATTTCGGTTTGCCAGGAGTTGTCCGGGTCAAACTGGTATGCTTTTTGGGCTTTTCGTTTGGCGTAGAGTTCAATCAGGTCTTTGGCAATGTCTTTTACTTTACTCCTGGTTTTTGCTTTTTTCCGTGCCCACTCGCCGGAGCCCAGTTTGGTGATTCGCGGCACTTTGCCTTCCTTGCCCGAATATTTTTGCAGCTTGTGCAGGCTCGAAACATTCACATATAAAATGGAATCCTCCTTGTAACGAATTACGGCAGCTTCCTGGATTGCATTGCGGACTTCAATTTTCTTAAACCCCGCAAATTTTCCGATTCCATAATCCACATGCACTACATAGTCGCCGATATTGAGGTCTTTGAGTTCTTTAAAAGAGATTCCGCCCCGCACCCGTTTTCTTTTGATTTTAGGCCGGTGATAGCGGTTAAAAATCTGGTGATCGGTTAGAACGGCAAACTTTTTTTCGGGAAGCAGAAAACCTTCATGCAGGTTCTGGATTACCACCCGGTACCGGAAATCATCAGCGGATTCACCCAGCAACTCTTCAAACCGCTCTTTTTGATTTTCGTGATCGGTGAGAATAAACGTGAAAATATCCTTGCCGCTCTGTTCCCTGATAAATTCACGCAGCAGTTTAAAACTCCCATTAAAGGATGGGTGAGGTGATGTTTGAACCGTGATGGCCTCATCCGGCTGCAGCGATTCATTAAAGTTGCCCAGGGTAATCGTGCCGTAATTTTTCAGGGCTGCTTCCCATTCATCCAGCGAGAGATAGTGATACCGGGGATGTTTTGCTTCGGATGATTTGTCCAATTTTGAATAAATTTCTTCAGACTTGCTGTAAAAAGCGCTGATCTCATCAGCAATCAGATCGGAATCTTCCAGGGCGAGGAGGGTGTCATCCGGCATGTAGGAGATGATGCTTTCCTTGTTTCCGTTTTCGGAGTGTCCGGCATTGGGCACCAGCCTGGTTTCATTCAAAAATGCGATAGAGCGCTGCGAATCGGGATCGAATTCACGAATGGATTCGATTTCATCCCCGAAAAATTCCAAACGAACTGGATACTCACCTGAGAAAGGAAACACATCAAAAATGCCGCCGCGTATTGCAAATTCTCCGGGCTCGTCAACAAAACGGGTAGACCGGTAGCCCTGATCCGTCAATCGGCCGGAAAGTTCTTCAGGTGGAATTTCATCACCTTTCTTTAATTCTACGGAAGCTTTGTGGAAGTGTTCGGCCGGAACCAGTTTTTCCGTGATGGCATCAGCCGAAGCCACGATGACGGATGCTTTACCATCATTTAATTTTTCCAAAACCTCCGAACGCTGAACCAGTACAGACAAATCGATAACTCTTTCCGTATCGTACGGCTTTTGCCGGGTGGGAGGGAATAGGTAAACTTCTTTTGCGCCAAGTTGTTCAAAGTCGGAAGCGATGGCGGCGGCCCTTTCAAAATCCCTGCAAACACAGAGCAGGGTTTTGCCGCGATCATATAGTTCTGAAAAGAAAAAAACCGGGGAAGATCCGGTAAATCCTTTCATATGAACGTATTTGTTGTTCTCAAGAACTTCCAGAACATTTTGCATCCGGATGTTTTCGAGTAATACAGATTTTATCTGTTCGAGCATAAGGTGTGATGTAAAACTAAATCAGGTTTCGAATAAAGGAGAACGGGTAAAAAATCTTTCATTGAAGAAAGCCAGCAGAAGGAAAGCAAGGCCGGTAAAAAGATATTTCGGATATTCTTCTTTGTAATCCACATAGATAATTTCTTCAATTTCCGACTGTTCGAGGCGGTCAATCTCACGGTAAATTTCAATCAGTTCGTCAAGATCGGTAGCGCGCCAATATTCTCCATCAGTCAGTTCTGCGATATGGATCAGCATATCCTCGTCAATGTTCACCTGAACGTTTTGGTATCTCCGGCCGAAAATCGGGTCGTCAACAGGGTAAGGGGCCGTTCCGCGGGTTCCGATTCCCATCGTATAAACCCGGATATCCAGCGCGGCTGCCATTTCTCCGGCCGTAATGGGATCAATTTCACCTGCATTATTCATGCCGTCGGTCAGCAGAATGATGATTTTTGTTTCAGCTTCACTGTCACGCAAGCGGTTTATGGATGATGCTATGCCCATGCCGATAGCCGTGCCGTCGCGAACCATTCCCAAATCCACCGTTTCCAGCATATTTTGAACCAGGTTATGATCCAGTGTGGGTGGCACAACCGTAAAACTTTCACGGGCAAAAACGTTTATGCCAATCCTGTCAGACTCGCGCTGCGAAATAAATTCTGAAGCAACATCTTTAGCAGCAATCAGCCGGTTTGGGGTGATGTCTTCTGCCAGCATAGATGAAGAAATATCGATGCTGATCATGATGTCGATACCTTCTGTGGAGCGTTCAACGGTAGTATTCTGCGTTTGAGGACGTGCCAGTGCAACCACCATCAAAATGAAAGAGGCGATGTAAAACAGTGGTGTAACCCAGACGAAAAAAGAACGATAATTACCCGGCAGGTTTTTCAGCGGCATGACTGATGAAAAAGTCAGAGATGCGTTTTTCCTGGAATAATAGATCCAGGCCCGATAGGCCAAAAACAGCGGCAGGATAGATAACAACCAGAAGTATTCAGGATTTTCCCAGCTCATATTTTAATTCAGCTATTCTGCAGTTTCCATGATTGAACTCCCGCTTTTAATGCCGTGCTTTTCATCATACTTGTATTTCATATATCTGATTTGATCACGATTCACAATTTCAGCGGTTTCGATGAAAGATTCGGCTTTCTTCAGCACCGATTTTGCCTGCTCCGGGCCGGGAAGAAAGTTGGCAAATTTTACCATATCTGCTTCATTTAAAACTTTGCGGGTAATGATGATGATTTCATCCGGTGCCAGCTCCTCTCTGAGGCTTTCGATGATTTCACGCGTGGTCATTTCCAAAGCGGTGATTTTGTAAACCCGTTTCAGATAGTAACGGATTGAATCACCCAATTTTATATAAAACTGTTCGTAGTCTTGCTTTTCAGCCAGTTTGTGAATGGGAGTTAACGTTGCAACAGCCTCTTTTAGTTCTTCAAGCGGATCAACAAATGGCTCAGGCGGCAGGGCGGGTTCAGGTTCAGGTTTTACTTCTTCAACTTCACGGTTCGTATACCAGCGCCAGGCAAAATAGGCGGCAATTGCCAGTAAAATCAATGTTAGAATCAGCCACCACCAGCTTCGTGCAAAATCGAAAAGAGGTTTGAACGGACGAAACTCTTCATCTCCTTCGGCAAGAGTGGTTTTAAAAAAGAGAGGTACCATCGAGGTTTGGAGAGTTGTATCGCCTTCGGCAGTTCGTACATGAATGTCTTTTCTGGAAAGTGTAATATCATCGGTTCCAAAAAACTGAAGCCGGTACACCAGGCTGTCTCTGCGTTCTGAAAGCTGATATCGCTGCCTCGATATTAATACAAAATCATCTTCAAATGCATCTTCTCCGGGATAGGCAACATCCTGGTACTGCCCGTCAAACACAATAGTGTAATGAAAAATATCACCAACCCGAAGCGAATCCGAATCCACATAGGTGTGAACCTGTTGTGCGTGAAGCAGCCCCGTAAACAGGAGGGCAAAAGCCGCAAACGTAATTGTTGTGATAGATGATAATTTCACGATTTGTTGAATCAGATTATTTCCGGGGTTTGCCTGGCTGAGTTTGCAAGTGGTTTCGTTCAATTTTTATCACGGAATGATGGAGTATCCTTCAAAAACAAGCCAACAAGATAAGAAATGTGACAACGAATGTAAGCGTACATTTCTTTTGTCATTTTAAAAATTCAGATTATGAATAATGATTCAATTATTTTATTTTAAATGAAACGCTCAGGCGGCAATATCTACAGACCAAAACTTATCAAAAATTAACCTGACCGAATGCGAACTAAACTTGCCGGAACTGCTTTTCTATTTCTTTTAGTTACTGTTTTTGTTTTTCTTACAGCCGAAAGAGAAATCACTTTTGAAGACGAAGAGTTAATCTCTGAAATTGATTTAGTTGAAATTCCTGCCCAGCCCGCAATGGATACTTATGGGTTTGAAACTGATAACTATGATATTGATGAAGAACGCATCAGGAGAAATGAATCTCTCTACATAATTTTACGAAGGTATGGCGTAAGCCCGGAAACCATTCATTACATTCAGCAACAGGCAAGGGGTGAGGTAAACTTAAGCCGAATGATGCCCGGCCAGCGATATCGCATTTACCAAAACGGTGATGGAGAAGCAACAGGTTTTGTCTGGCATCGATCGGCAACGGATTACACCACCATCACCTGGAGTGACGGGATTGAAATAACCACAGGAGAGATTCCGGAACGCGTCGAAATCGCCGCAATTTCCGGCACCATTGAATCTTCACTTGCAAATGCCATTCAGAGGAAAAGGGTTTCTCACCGGCTTATAATAGAATTAGCCAATATTTACGCCTGGACGGTGGATTTTTACAGTCTTAGAAGGGGAGACCATTTTAAAATGGTATACGAAAATCGTTACGTTCAGGATGAATATGTCGGAATTGGACGCATTAAGGTGGCTGAATTTGAGCATCGCGGAACTGTACGTCGTGCTTACTTTTTCGATAACGGCGAACAAAGCGGTTATTTTGATGAAGAAGGGAACAGCATGCGCCGGGAAATGATGCGTGTTCCGTTTGAATACAACCCAAGAATCAGCTCCGGATTTTCGCATAACCGGATGCATCCCATTCTTAACCAGCGGCGGCCGCATTACGGAACTGATTATGCCGCACCAACCGGAACCCCCATTTTGGCTGCCGGAGACGGTGTTGTGACGGAAGCCCGGTACAGGGGCGGTAACGGCAATATTGTGCAAATCAGGCACAACAGTGTATACAGAACAGCTTATCTCCACATGAGCCGGTTTGCTTCCGGAATACGTCCCGGAGTCTCGGTACAGCAGGGGCAGGTTATTGGTTATGTTGGACAAACCGGGCTGGCAACCGGGCCGCATCTCTGCTACAGGCTCTACAAACACGGCACTCCAATCAATTCGGTTACCTACGATTTCCCACCATCAGAGGGAATAGACGAGGCATACTTTGATGAATATATGGCCGAAGTACAGCGGCTGGATGAAATGCTCAACAGAAAGCTCCGCAGCAACGAACTGGCATTGTATTAAAAGTTTCCGAATTCATTATCGACCTGGCAGAGTGCGAACGTTAGAGAGCTCCTGCAAGAGTCGCGGTTAGCATTTTAACAGGAAATTTGCCTTTGGTTCACAACTCTGACAGGAACCGAAAAACTCTCAATCATTATAACCGGCTTATTCTCCGCTGAAAGAAATTGACCAACGGCCTGATGTACGATTGATTGGTGTACACATCCACCGAATCCATCTTATTTCTGATAAAATACTCCTTCAGGTTCGCTTTGTGCTCCATCACTTTGGTTTTGTAGGCTTCTCTCACTTTTTTGCTTGATGTGTCAACAATGGTTTGTTCGCCGGTTTCAGCATCGGTTAGCGGCACAATGCCGATATTTGGAAGTTCCTCTTCAAGCTCATCATTAATCACCAGGTTTACCAGGTCGTGTTTCCGGCCGGTTATCCGATGCTCCTTTTCGAAATTCTGGTCCTGAAAATCGGAAGCAAGGATTACAATGGCCCGCCGGTTCAGCAGCCTGTTAACATACGAAAGCGCATTGGCAATGGAGGTATTGGAGCCTGAAGGTTTTGTGGTGTAAAGTTCACGAATGAGCCTCAAAACATGAGTTCTGCCTTTTTTTGGCGGAACCACCTTTTCGATTTTTTCGCTGAACAAAACCAGGCCCACCTTGTCACCATTTTTAATGGCGCTGAATGCAAGAACTGCACAAATTTCAATAGCAAGTTCCATTTTGGTCTGCGAACGGCTTCCAAAAAATCCGCTGGGTGAAATGTCAACACAGAGCATCAGGGTTTGTTCGCGTTCCTCTTCGAAAATTTTTATGTAGGGGATATCGTTTCTTGCTGTTACGTTCCAGTCTATCTGGCGCACATCGTCACCGTATGTGTATTCGCGCACTTCCGAAAATTCCATTCCGCGCCCCTTAAATGCCGACTGATACTCGCCGCCAAAAATGTTGTTAACCAGGCCTTTAGTCCGGATTTCCAGTTTTCTGATTTTCGAGAGAATTTCTTTTGAGATCATAGCGATGCATTTTACGCTCTTTCAGGGACGGAATCAACAAAGAGTACCGATCTTTAGTAGTATAATTGCAGCAAAAACCGGGCATAAATATTTTTAGAAAATCCTGTTTTACAATGAAGCCGGATTACTGCTATTTTAAGTTTAAAGGACAAAAAAATGTACAGGAAATTTTCTGGATTTTATCGTCAAACAGGCTGCTAATTAAAATAATTAAGTGAAAGTTTCCTACCTTAGTAACAATAAATATCAACTAATTAAGTCATAAAAATATGATTATTGGAGTTCCTAAAGAGATAAAAGTTCACGAGAACAGAGTATCCATTCAGCCGGGCGGAGTCCTGCAATTTAAACGAAAGGGACACGAAGTTTTAATTGAAAAAGGCGCCGGGCTTGGAAGCGGTTTCACAGATGACATGTACACAAAACACGGGGCGGTTATTGTTGATGATGTAGATGAAATCTGGCAAAGAGCCGATATGATCATGAAGGTGAAAGAGCCCATCGCAGAAGAGTATCCCAAAATTCGGGAAGGCCAGATAATTTTCACTTACTTCCATTTTGCTGCAAGCCGCGAGCTTACTGAGGCAATTCGTGATTCGGGTTGTGTGGCAATTGCATACGAAACGGTTGAAAAACCGGACGGAACACTGCCTCTGCTTGTACCTATGAGTGAGGTGGCAGGCCGGATGGCAACCCAGGAAGGAGCCAAATACTTAGAAAAACCAACGGGTGGAAGGGGAGTCTTGATGGGAGGAATTCCCGGTGTGCCGCCTGCCAACGTAATTGTACTCGGGGGTGGAATTGTTGGTGTGAACTCAGCGAAAATAGCGGCCGGCATGGGCGCTAACACCACTATTCTGGATATTAACATTCAAAAATTAAGGTATCTCGATGATGTGATGCCCAAAAATGTACAGACACTCTATTCAACAGAGGGAAATATCCGTAATTTATTGCCAACCACCGACCTGGTTATCGGAGCGGTTTTGATACCCGGAGCTAAAGCACCAAATTTAATTCGGGAGGATATGCTCGAGCTCATGAGGCCAGGAACCGTAATGGTTGACGTGGCGATTGACCAGGGCGGCTGTTTCGAAACATCGCGGCCTACCACACATGCCGAACCTACCTACATAATTGATGATGTAGTTCACTATTGCGTGGCCAATATGCCGGGAGCCGTGCCTTACACATCTACATTGGGATTAACCAATGTAACCCTGCCTTATGCGGTTCAAATAGCTACAAAAGGCTGGAAAACGGCATTGAATGATGATCGCGACCTGAAATATGGCCTCAACATTGCAAACGGAAAAATAGTCTACAAGTATGTTGCCGATGCCTTTGATTTGGAATACACACCCATTGATGAAGTGATGTAAACACTCAACCAAGCAGTTCTTTTAAGGGGACATTATAAACCCTGCCGGATTATCCTGCAGGGTTTTTTTTAGTTCAGGATTGAATCATAAATTTTGGGAATACGGACAAGCTCGTATATTGAGAGAACAAATCAAATTTTAATATTGATAAAATTATTTATGAAGTATTTATTTATCCCTGCTAT
>SLPZ01000212.1 GCA_007131725.1 Balneolaceae bacterium | reverse complement strand
CTGAATTCAGGGCATGTCACAGGCAAAAACTTGAATATCTTGTGAAACTTGTGAGAACAGATTTGGTTAATGTTTATAAGCAGGATTGGACATAACTTTTCTGCAGTTAATACGAACTGCAAGGATATAGATTAAAAAAAGTTTTTAAGTTGAAAAAACCATCTGAATATCATATTGAATTATTTGTTAATAGCCCTGAGAAATTATCAAGGGATGAGAGAAGATGGGTGCACGAATGGATTAATAATGATGAAGAGGTGCGTTTAATTGCCGATTGGTATAGACAATTTTACAAGCAAACAGAAGAAATAAAAAAGAATAAAGAGAGTAAAGTTGATAAACCCCCTGTCATACATCTGAAAGCAATTCCAAATCAATTAAAAAATGGAAATAATTTTATTCTTGCCGCACAGACAGCGACAGCAAAAAGTAAAAACAAAGCTATTAAAACGTTTGTTTCAGAAAAACATGAGACATTGATACGTGTCATCTATGATGATAAAAAAACTAAAATCCGGTTTCATGCAATTTCTCAACATTTGGATGATGAAGATATTGTAATATTGAATTTAGAAGATGATCAATCTTTTTATATAAGCAAACCGGGAGGTGTTTTTGAAATATCCGATTCAGTGATTACAAAGGAAAAAATTGCTGATTTGGACAAATGTATGATACACTTGCCACTAATGAAGATTGACGTTTTTCGTGACAGCAACACAGGAAGCATTACCTATTCTTCAAGTTTTACAGAAAAAAAAGGCAGCTCATCAATTCTTGAAATAACTGACAAAGAAATTTCAATTGATATTGAAAATATCCCGGATAAAATTAAATCTGAAAGAATTATACTTCACTCAGATGGTATGTCAAGTTTATGGTTAATTGATGAAAATCATTGCAGGATTCCACTGAAAAAATTTAAGAATTCAAGCTCTGTGTTATTTTTTTATAAATGATGAGAATTTCTCGGATATTAAAAATTTCATAACAGGAATATGAAGTTGGCTTCGTGGTTTGCTGTATGTGGCATTGAAGTTTTTTAAAGGGGACTAATAAACTAAAATATAAGGCCGTATGCCCAATCCGGTTAAAGTTGAAGAACTATTTCAAGAGCTGACGTATCAATTTGAAAATACTGCATCTATAAGATATCGCTATTATCTGTTTAGAAATTTTGTCAATAATATAGAGGGTGAGTATAAAAGATATGAGAGTTATATCAACCAAATTATTATAGACCTTCCTCTATTCGGTATTCCTGTTACCTGGAGTGGTATCGATCCGAGTGAAATCGAAGAGGATATTGACCTTTTTGAAATACTTTCATCGGAGCTTCAATCCGTAAGAAACAATACGCAGGCTATAAATATAACCAAGAGATTGCATGAAGTTTGTCTTATTGCTTACAGTTGTCTAAATGAGTTTGAATTGGCTGATCAACATTTAAAAAGTTTAGTCGATAGTAAAATTTCAAGCTTATCTGATTTTGCTGAGATTCATTCAAAAACAGGTTTAAATGTTTTGTTGGAGTTTTTATCACATGAAATTCAAAAGAATGAAAGAGAGGACAAGAAGCTTAGTTCTTTGAGAAAAGAGATAAAACCTCTGATTGATAAGAAAAAGGAAAACGTGTTGGTTCCTGTAGTTGAAGTATATAATGAAAATGATAATTTAACTGCTGTTCAGTTTGGCAGATTAAGAAGACTGTCTGTTGAATTATATAGCGACACAGAGAATGAGGATGAGCTGAGTCAAAATTTCAATGTTTACGGTGTAGAAAGCCCTACCTATGTTCATAAAAAAGAAGTATTAAATGCCGCAAGAGATCTTTTAAGAGAAAAAACAAAAAAATTAAGTAACAGTTTCTTTAAAGGATTAATTAACTATGAACTAAAAAGCGCTTTACATGAAGGGAACTCTGCAAATCTTTCAATATCTGCATTGTGGTATACAGCATTATTAAAAAAAACCGGATTACGTGAAAAATTTCTGATAAAACCGACTGTTGCAATTACCGGTGATATTGATAATGACGGAAATGTTGTGGAAATCGTCTCAGAATCTATTTTTCAAAAATCAAAAGCAGTATTCTTTTCCTGGTGTGATGTGCTTGTTGTTCCTCAAGCACAAAAAGAACAATTTGAAAAAGTAATTGAAGAATTTCAAAAACAGTACCCTGCAAGGACTCTGGATGTTGTAGGTGTAAAACATATAAGAGAACTGTTTTATGACCGAAGAGTATCAAAGCTTGTTAAAGCTAACGCAATAGCATACTATTTTCAAAAAGCTTTAGATGAGAGCAGCAGTCCGATAAATCTGTTTTTATTAATTGTTTTACTTGTAGTGATTTTAGCACTGATGTCTGGGCCCATGGATAAAAATCCGGCCTCATTTTATTTCCAGGGTGAATATTTAATCTTGACGAATACCAACGGCACAGAAGTGAAGCGAATTCCGGTAGACAGGGAAACGGTTGATTATCAAAATACCGGAAACAATTTGATGGACAGGCCTCTTGCAGCTATATACGATATTACCGGAGATCAAATAAATGATGTTATTTGGGCGAGCAGGGGAGATTATAGATCGGTAAATACCTCAGTAATACAGGCTTATTCAGTTGCCGGCGATTCTATTATCTGGCAGACAGAATTTAAAATGGACTATTCCTTTCCGAGGCAAAGCGCCTACCTGCAAACCGGTTTACGAACCAACGAGATCGGCATCGCAGAATTAGAAAATGATGAAGTGCAGCTAATAACACTGAACGAGTCGGGAATCTATTTTACAGCAGCCGTGCATAGTCTTGATATATTTACGGGCGAGATTATATCTGATTACCTGCATATCGGCTCACTATTAGATATGCTGATATTAGACATAACCGGAAATGGAATTGATGAAATCATTTTAGCAGGAGTTAACAATGCTTTTTGGAAAGCTGCTGTTATTGTCTTGGATCCTTTAAACCTCAGCGGTCATTCTCCTTTGACAACTGATTATAAACCAGAAGGTTTAGAGAATGCAGAAGAACTTCATTATATCCTGGTTCCAAAAACGGTGATTGGCGAATATGTTACTCCGGCTGAGAGGTTTAACTTTGCCCGTCAACTACATTATGATGAAATTAGTGAACGTATATGGCTTCGGATAGAAGAGAGCAGACGGGTATTTCGTGATGATGAAATGACAGCAGACATCTTATTATATTTAGATCATGACATGAGGCCCGTGGGTGTGGGTACAAACGATCTGTATGATATTATAGCAAGAGAACTCTACGAAGAAGGGGCCATTCCCACACTGCCTGATTATGACTATTTTCAGGCTTTTCAGGATTCGCTCTTATATTGGAATGGTGAAGAGTTTGTGAGGGCGGAAATATTTTTTTCTAATGAGAAAACTGTTATAAACTGAAATTTATTCTCTCCTGATGAGTGCATCCGTGTTTTGGAATTCATTACTAAATGCGCCTGAACCGGGAAGCGTTTGTGTCTGAATAATTTGCTGTTCTTCAAATGGTGGTATATGAATGGTTTCTTTAATCGTTTTATTGATAAAAATAACATCATACATTGTTGTATCCGCAACAACAGTAGAATCACTGTAGAGTACATACAGAAAGTCATTTACGGCAATACTGTCTGATCTTGCCGGTCTTGGTGAAAAAGCAAAAGCATCTTCATTGTAATTCCACATTTGAAAGGTAAATCCTTCATCCACTTCCCCTCTTTCAAAACGAAGACTTATAGGCATATCTTGATAATTTCTGTTTATAGATTCAAGGATATCTGATATCAGTGAGTTTTGGACCAATACAATTTCGGATTCCTCTACTTCCCACCTTTCTAAAGTATCTGCATGTGCGGGATAAAAATAATCTGCTGATAGTGTGTTTTCGGCATCTCTTCTCTGCTCCTGAATGCTCCATCCGCGCATTGTTTCAGCAAGTTGTGGTGAAGGCTGATCAAGCATATAAACATTGCGAGAGGGATAAACAACCAAAATATCATTACTGCCAAAACCTATATCACTAACATCTATGATCTCTATTCGATCTACTTGTTCAACATCTTCCGTAATAAAAAAGTCTTCAAGTATTATCTGAATAGAAGCCGGATCGTTAATTTCAGCAATATTCCTGAAAATTTGAGACACTTCAGGCTCCTGATTTAGCTGTCTTGCCTCGGAAAATGGGCAAAAAGCTATTAAAAACAATAAAATATAAATTGATATTTTAAATGTGAGCTTCATTGAATTCTCCTATATTTCTCGCCATAGTTGGAAGTAATGTTGAGCTAATTCAGTATTACGCGCACGTCTGTGTAAATCTGCAAGAAGCTCGTAAAGAGATTTTATTTCACTCTCTTCCAATGAATCTATTTCAGCCTCAGCAAGCTCGGCAAATCGAATAGCTT
>SLPZ01000172.1 GCA_007131725.1 Balneolaceae bacterium | reverse complement strand
TAAACTGGAACATATCTCCCGATGTGGTAACCGTTTTTCCCGACATTTTCAGCATGATGTGGCTGGTTTCATCTTCACCGATTTTTAACGGAATGGCAACTTCCCAGCCTTCCTTTTCCGGTGGTGTCTCTCCCATAGAAATATCACCTCCGCCATCCACCAGCGCCGATTGGATTCCAAAACGGCGCAATACATTAATCGCCTCCTCAGATGCGTAACCTTTGGCTATGCCGCCCAAATCAAGCTGCATATCGGGGACTTTCAATTCGACTGTTCTGTTTTCTTTGTCGAACTCCATATGCTGATATCCCACACTCTTGCCGCGCTCCTCAATTTCTTCATCATACGGAAGCTGCGGTTCGGGCTCCATTCGCACCGCTCTCCATAGTTCTGTAAATGGGCCAATGGTTACATCAAACAAACCGCCGGTCATTTCTGATATAATGTATGACTCATATAAAACTTCAAACAGTTCGGGGCTTACCTGCATAGCCTCACCACTTCCGGATAAACGTGAAAGACGGTTCAGCTCACTTTCATCAATGTAATCGCTCATCATCTGATTGAGCCTTTCAATGCGGTCGAATGCTGCATTTGCGGCTTCTTCGGCAAAGCCTTCATTCTCTGCATAGAGAATGATGGTGAACCGGGTGCCCATGTGGTTGGAGTGAAATGTATAGCGTTCAAGATCCTGGGCATTCAACAGTCCGCTTTCAGGGATAAGCAGCATCAACCCTAAAATAAAGGCAGAAATAACTGATAAATTTTTCATGTTTTTGGATGTTTGCTAAATCAGAAAATTCTCAAATTTTCGTTTTTCTTTCTATCTTAAATATCCGTCTGAACGCTTGAAGCGGTCTGACGGATCAATAATCATGCCAATGTAGCTCAGTGGTAGAGCAACGCTCTCGTAAAGCGTAGGTCACCGGTTCAAATCCGGTCATTGGCTCTCTCTTCTAATAAACCGGTGTCCCTTGTTTTCGTTCCGGCGGCACATCATCAAAAAGAGTGAAACATCACCGCCACAAAATGAAATGCAGTGCCTGCTAATACAAAAAGATGCCATATAAAGTGAGTATACTTTCTCTGCGGCATGGTATAAAAGATAACGCCGATTGTGTAAGCCGCACCTCCTGCTGCGATCCACAGCAGGCCGGAGAGTGCCATAGCATCGAGCAGTGGTTTAATGGCTATGATAATCAGCCATCCCATAACAAGATAAAATGCAACCCAGATTTTTATGTTTTTCACGCCGGTAATCAATTTAAAAACAATGCCGGTGATGGCCATCAGCCAGATGAGGCCGAACATAATCCATCCGAACGTTCCATGCAAAACCCCGAGTGTGAATGGAGTGTACGTTCCCGCAATAAGCAGAAAAATGGCCACGTGATCAGCCATCTGTAAAATTTTCTTCCATTTTCCGTGCCTCACAGCATGATAGAGTGTTGAAGTTAAATAGAGAGTCATGGCCGTTATAATGAAAACGGTAGTGCCTATAACGGCAAACATATCACCATGGGTTGCCGAATAGTAGATCAGAAAAGGAGCTGCAATAATCGCCGCAATCAGTCCAACCGCATGGCTGATTGCATTTGCAAGTTCTTCTTTTTCAGACTGTTCTTTATGATTTTTTTGTGAAAATAACATACCTGCACTAACGTTTTTGGTGCTGCACAAATTACAAGAATATTCATTCGATCATTTCTGGATTGGTAATGGCGCAAGCAACCTGTACTGAGCGGAGTCGAACGTATCCGCTTGTGCCTTTGGTCTTACGAGACTTCCGAAGTCTTCATGGAAGTTTTCAACTAATTTGACAGAGAACATTGGCCAATATTTTATTAAAATTTGAAAGACTTCGGAAGTCATTCCCAGCCTGCCTTTGTGCCTTATCTTACCTCACTTCATTACTGAATCTACAATAATTGGAGAAGATATCATCTCTAAATCTGATTAGATTACTTCTTTTAACCAATTTTCAAATTATGACTAAAATTATTGCCGCAGCTTTACAGTTAAACAGCCAGCCTGATTTGGAATCCAGCATGAAGCAAACGTTCCTTTCAATTAAAGAAGCGGCAAATAATGGCGCCAACCTTGTTGCCCTGCCTGAAAATTTCGCTTTTCTGGGCAATGAAAAAGAGAAACAGCAGCAGGCTGAACAGATCTCTGATTCTGTAATGATCCAAATTCCGGAATGGGCAAAAGAATTCGGGGTGAATATTCTTGCGGGTGGATTCCCGGTGCGGGCCAAAAGTGGTAAAGTTTATAACCGTGCTATTTTGGTTGATGCAACAGGCCGCATCATTTCCCGGTATGATAAGATTCATCTGTTTGATGTATCTCTCAGCGACGAGGAAACCTACCGGGAATCTGAAACGGTGGAAGCCGGAATGCCAGAGCCGGTGGTATCGGAATTGGCTGTTTCGGATCACCAAAAATCGATAGTAAAAATCGGCCTTTCCATCTGTTATGACCTGCGGTTTCCTGAGCTTTACCGTGCCCTGGCTAAAAAGGGTGCGGAAATTTTGATGGTGCCTTCTGCTTTTACCCAGCCCACCGGGCGTGCACACTGGGAAGTACTATTGCGGGCACGAGCCGTCGAAAATACCTGTTTTGTAGTTGCACCTGCCCAAACGGGAAAACACGGCCCGTCAAGAAAAACATACGGCCACTCCATGATCATTGATCCCTGGGGACAAATTCTCGTCAATGCAGGCACTAATCCAGGGATGGCTATTTCAGAAATTGATTTAAACCAGATACGTGAAATACGGGGAAAACTGCCTTCACTCAGCCACCGGGTTTTGTGATCTGGTGGCAGGATGCAAGATGGCAGGATTCAGGAATGGGTGATCATAATTGTGGCATCACCTGAGTGTTATGTCAATTATAGATTGGCAGTTGGGAAAGAAAAGACTTCCGAAGTCTTTCAAATTTTAATAAAAGATTGGCTGATTTTAAATCTTAAACCTTTTAATAGCTTCTATGAAGACTTCGGAAGTCTCCTATGACTGACATTCTATAGCTGACACAACATCAGTAAAATTTATAAAATTATTTGGTTATGCTCAGCAGGTATTCCCGGCTTTGCGGAACCCGCTCAACCACATCTTCCGTTTCGTCTTCGATGTAGAAATATTCGATGGCCGATTCCTGTGCCGCTCTCAGAAACGCCTCAAAGTCGATCTGTCCGGTGCCGAGAGGCACATCGTATTCTGCGGGGGCGCCGCCTGAATAATCATGCTCCGCGTCTTTGCTCAAATCTTTCAGGTGTACCAGCACAAAACGATCGGGATATTTCTTAAGCAGCTCAACCGGATCATGGCCCGGATGTGCCACCCAAAATGTATCCATCTGAAAGTTCACATACTCCGGATTGGTTTCACGAACCATAAAATCAAACAGTGTGCCGTCTTCATAGGGCCTGAATTCGTAGCCGTGGTTGTGATAGGCAAACCTCAGGCCATGCTCTTTCAGCTCTCTTCCCGCACGGTTAAAATCACGAACTGATCTTTCTGCATCTTCGATTGTGAAGGGGCTATCGTGCGGTATCCATGCAACACGCACAAACGAGGCCCCAAGGATTTTCGCATTTTCCGCCACTTGTTCGGTGTCATTCACCAGTGCATCATATCCCACTCCCAGCGAAGTGCATACCATCCCTCGTTCATCAAGCATCTGCCGAACCTCTTCAGGCGTATAACCGAACAGGTTGGAAAATTCGATATTGGTGATTCCCATTTCTTTGATTAGATCGAGCGTGCCTTCAAAATCAAATTCAAACTGGTGCCTGAAGGTAAAAGACACCACGCCCGGATCGGGCAGAAGCTGTTCGCCCTCCTGCGCCTGTACAGTGGGCTGCGGAATGGCAAGAAAAAATGAGAATATTACTATTGGGAGAATAACGAGTGAGAAACGATACATAGCTGCGATTGATTTGGGATTTCAATTATCAAACAACCAATATTCCATTTTTTAGCGGACTCTTCAATACTTCATGGATTTTTTTTACAGTTTTCATTTTATGCAAGTGCCTCTCGTTTGAATTTTCTCCAGACTTTATGAGTTATAATTGTTGTAGGCTAAACATAAATCTAAAGAACACTACATTATGGGAGCTAAAAAAATTTTGATGATTACCGGAGATTTTGGAGAAGACCTTGAAATGATGGTGCCGTTCCAGGCGCTGCAAATGGTGGGGCACACGGTTCATGCCGTATGCCCGGACAAAAAGAAAGGAGACAACTGTCCTACTGCCGTCCACGATTTTGTGGGAGACCAAACCTACAAAGAAGTGCCCGGCCACAATTTTACACTCAATTATACTTTTGCCGATGTAAACCCGGCCGATTATGATGCACTTGTTCTGCCAGGCGGGCGTGCCCCGGAATACCTGCGGCTGAATGACGAAGTCATTTCGATGGTGAAACATTTTGTAGATGAGGACAAACCCATTGCGGCAATTTGCCACGGACTGCAGATTTTGGCCGCAACCGGGGGAATTGAGGGTAAAACTCTTACGGCATATCCCGCCTGCGGGCCTGAAATGAAACTTGCGGGAGCAAACTATAAAGATGTTGCAGCATCCGAGGCTGTTCGCGACGGCAACCTGGTCACCTCGCCGGCTTGGCCGGGACATCAGAAATGGCTTGCTGAGTTTCTGGATGTGCTTGGCACCAAAATTACCCACAGTTAATTAAGGTATTAGTTCAGGATAAATTCTCTGCAATGTTTGCGGTAGTGAACATGTATGGCTGAGATACGGAAAGTGCCAGTGCTGAATCCTTCATATTTAATGTGAGTTCGACATAAGAATTTGGAAAATGACTTTGAGGCTATCCAAAAAGGGCGTGAAGTTGCAAAAACATCAACAATTTCGTCATGCCGGACCCCGATCCCCCAATGGGACTGGCGGCATCTCCTGCCTATATCAACGGCTGGAGATTTCACTCCGCTATCGCTACGTGTTCAAAAAATGAGCGCATCAAGCCTGTCTGCCGAAGCTTCAGCATAGGCAGGTGCGGGATGACGCCCTTTTTGAACTAAAACACCTATATATCACCAAATTCAACGATCTTATATCGAACTCACGTTATTTATTATTTCGAAAGAAGTAGCAGCTTTAGTCCGGGCAGGTGCCCCAAACAGGTTTGTTTTGCGGGGTGAGGGGACTGTTGTGTGAGAAACCTTCAGGTTCCGTTTCAAATCTCCAAACACACCAACCGGATATGTCGTAATTAAAACGGGTATCCCGAAACATACCTCTCATATCCGTAACATTGCTTACGTCCCAGTCACGGATTGGCTGATGGAAATCTGAATGCCAAAACATATGATACATTGTCGTTACAGAGCTCACATCCCAGTTGCCAAGAGGCTGGTTAAAAACAAGATTTTCATAAAACATTGCGTACATCGATGTAACACTACTCACATCCCAATCCCCTATCGGCTGATTAAACTGTGCGCGCTGGAACATAACATACATACTGGTTACTGAGCTCACATCCCAATCGCCGATGGGCTGATTAAATTGAGAGCTTGTAAACATGATTCCCATATTCGTAACAGAACCCACATCCCAGTTACCAATTGGCTGATTAAATTGTGAGTGATGAAACATGCTGTTCATATTTTCTACCGAACTCACATCCCACTCACCAATAGGTTGGTTAAACTCAGAGCCAAGAAACATCCTGTTCATATGTATTACGCTACTCACATTCCAATCTCCAATGGGCTGATCGAACCGGGTACTACTAAACATCGCCTCCATATTTGTTACACTGCCTACATCCCAATCTCCGATTGGCTGATTGAATGATGTACGGTTAAACATCGATCCCATATCTGTTACATTGCTCACATCCCACTCACCAATGGGTTGGTTGAACTCAGAGCCAAAATACATGCTGTTCATATTTTCTACGGAACTCACGTCCCAATCACCAATAGGTTGGTTGAACGGGGCATTCCAAAACATCGACCTCATATCTGTAACATTACTTACATTCCACTCCCCGATGGGTTGGTTGAACTCAGAACCTGAAAACATCCTATTCATATCTGTAACCGAGCTCACATCCCAAACGCCGATGGGTTGATTAAAGGAAGACCCTTTAAACATTTCACTCATATCCGTAACGGAACTAACATCCCATTCACCAATAGGTTGATTAAACGAATATGTTCTGGTAGAAAACCCAAAAAACATCTGGCTCATGTCCGTCACATTACTAACATCCCAATTCCCAATGGGCTGATTAAAATCACGATTATCAAAAAACAAACCACTCATATCAGTTACCAAAGAGACGCACAGTTTTGATAAATCACTTCCCCCATCTATTCTTTGGCGCAACAAATCATTATTCACTGCCTCATACTTTACCCCATCCACAACACCAAAATCACCGGGATTTGCATCGGTACATTTTATGGTTACACCATTTGAACCCAACTCAAATTGAAGGAGATCGGGATCTGTATCATTATCATCGTTGCCTGCATCTGTTCCACATGAAAGTAGCAGGATAGCGGTTAGAAAAATGGATAAGGAAAATCGAAGTGCTCTCATGATGATGGATTTGATTCGTATACTAATAACATAATAAAAATATAAAATAAGAACTTTCCCAAATTGACTGGCTTCAAATCAATCATCGGATGAATTGCCAAGGAATTACATCCAAATAATGGTTCTACCGGAAACTTTTTGGGTAAATGGTTTATCAGCACAAAATCATCTCCTCCCCGAACGGTCAAGGATTTTTCAGAGGTATTTTATTTTAGTGCAGATTACGATTAAGTGAAAATCATATTCAAATTCATCTTCATTATTAATATAGAAAATGCCGTTAGGCATAACCGATTTTATAGCCCCGGATTTTCCCGAGGGGATACCAGTGGTGCAATCCGGGGTTGTAAGGTGCCCCTCTCTTATAGTGCCGTAGGCACGATCCATCTCAAAGAATGGATTTGTGGTGGTGTGGGTTTATGCGGATTGTGCAGATGGCATGATCCAACAAACAGATCGTTCGTAACTACGGCACTTGTCGCAATAAATCTCCATCTTGATCCCCGGATTGCCCCACAGGGATCGCTGTGCGGAAATCCGGGGCTATAAAATCGGTCATCCGCAAAGCGGATTTTATTCAAATCATTATCATAATTCCTCTAATTAAATTTGAGGTTTTTATCTAAAAAATGTTCTGAAGCCAGATGATGAAAGCAATAGGTGCGAACCAACTAAAGAATCATCCAAAAAATTCTGTCAAATTTTATTGCTGTATAATTTGAAGGAAACAGGTTTCTTTGACATCCTAAACAATAGATATAATTGAATGACTAAAATAAATTGCACTAAAAAAATCCTTAAACGGTCGGGATTTCACTTCGTAGGAATCGCTTCGCTCGGAGCGAAATTCACTCAACTTGAGAGGGGATTTAATTTACTTCGAACAGACTACCCTCAAAATTTCCAGTAAAACCCTTTTTTTGCAGCACTCAATCAGCAAGATGGCCATCTATATACAACTTTACATTCTCCTCAAGCACACTCAAAGGCACACTGCCGCTCAGCAACACCAAATCATGGAATTCACGCAGGTCAAACTTTTCTCCGAGTTTTTCCTCGGCCAATTCGCGGAGTTCACGAACTTTAATCTCCCCCATTTTATACGCCAGCGCCTGTCCGGGCCAGAAAATATAGCGGTTTACTTCCGAGCGGATGTTGTGAAGCGACAGGGCTGAATTGGCCGCCATAAACTCGATGGCCTCGTCCCGGGTCCAGCCTTTGGCGTGCATTCCCGTATCAACCACCAGGCGCAGGGCCCGCCACATTTCGTAACTCAGGCGGCCGAAATTGTTGTATGGATCGTCGTACATTCCCACTTCAAGCCCCAGCCTTTCCGAATAGAGTGCCCAGCCCTCTGTAAATGCTGTAAAACCGGCTGTTGTCCTGAATTCCGGCAAACCTTCCAGCTCCTGCTGAAGGGCAATCTGCAGGTGATGGCCGGGCACGGCTTCGTGCAGGGAGAGTGCCGTAACTTCATAAAGCGGACGGCTCGGCAGGTCATAGGTGTTTACCGCGTAAAATCCGGCGCGGGTTCCGTCTGCAGCTCCCCTGCTGTAATAGGCCGTGGCCGTTCGGGGTGCCAGGTAGTCCGGAACTTCCATAATTCCATACGGAAGCCTCGGCAGAGTTTTAAACAATTCCGGCAGTTTGCCATCCATTGTTTTCAGAACCAATGCAGTTTCCTTCAGCAGTTCTTCGGCGGTTTCGGCATAGAATTGCGGATCGGTTCGAAGAAATTCAATAAAGCCATCAAAATCATCCCCGAAGCCGGTTTCTTCAACAATTTCCATCATTTCGCAGCGGATTTGCTCCACTTCATCAAGCCCGGTTTGATGGATTTCCACCGCAGAAATTTCCATGGTTGTGTGAGTTTCAATCAGGTACTGATAATATTCGCTTCCGCCGGGAATTTCCGTGATTCCGATTTCATCAGCAGATCCGGGAATGTATTCATCAACTAAAAAATCGTGCAACCGGGAAAACTCAGGTATTACAACTTCGGCAATCACTCTTTTCCCTTTCTCTTTCAGGCGATTCCTGTCGTCTTCAGAAACCGATTCCGGAAAATTTTTGAATGGTTCAAACAACCGGTTCTCCTCTGCATTTTCTGTGATGTGTGCCGAGACCGAAGCGGGATAATCATCAAAAACAATTTTCGGGCGGACGATTCCAAGTTCAAGCCCCTTTTTCATCCGTTCAAGATAGCCTGTGTTATAATCGGGAAATGCCTTCAGCCTGCTCAGGTAATTCTCATAATCCCGGACATTATTCAGCGGCATCCGGTTGGCCAGGTCAGCAAATGTGGCGTGATAATCCCACCAGCCGTTTAAGGGCAGCAGGTGATCGTTCAATTCAAACGCACGGATTGAGTTATTCAGCAGGATTTCAAAAATGTCGTAGTTAAGCTGATCCTCCTCAGGCAGGTTGTTTCTGTCAATTTCCTCCAGCCGGTGCAGGAATTTTCCTGTTTGGTGATGCTGCTCTTCCTGTGCCTTCAGTCCTGTTTCGGGCAATCGGTCGTTAAAATCATGCACGCCCTGCGAGGTGGCAAACAGAGGGTTGGATTGAAGGGTATATTCACGGTGATCATCAAACAATGCCTGGAGTTTTTGCATATCGGTTTGAGGATCGGCAGCGAGAAACAGTAAAAGAAAAGTGAAAATGTATGCCATAATTCCGGTGATTGAGTAAATATTGAGGCCATGATAAGCAGCGGACGGAAATCTAACAAATCAGGAGGGGCATGATTTTGGGCTGACATTCTATTTACCCACTTTCGGCATGAGTTTTATTATCTTTCATTTATACGCCATTTGATAAAAACCTTTTTTCAATCAAAAAATAGTTCACTCTATATGTATATAAAATCAATATTTACAACAGTTATACTCACATTATTCATGTTTGATGTTGCGATTTGTGAAAATACCGAAGACAAAGATGAAAGAAGTCCGACCGATCGCGGCGCTGTATATATCAGCGGACATATATCAGGTTCAAACAGCGGCGGGGATTTATATGAGGTAGACGGACACCATTTAGAAGAGTTCACAGTAGTCCCGAGTGTGTTGTATTTTGTAGCCTCAGGGCTGGGCTTCGGCGCTGACATTTCTCTTCATCATCAAAAGCAAGGTGACTTCTCATTCACTACAGTTGGTGTTGGCCCAAAGGCGGGATATTTTTTCGGTTCCGGCGGCACCGCAATTCCGTTTTTAACTACAGGTGCGCACCTGCTATCCATGAGGGACGATTTCGGCACTGAAACGGGATTCGGATTTAAGTTTGGAGGCGGGCTTATACTACGCTCGGGCAACCTGGCTTTTTCACTGGGTGTTTCAATCGCACATCAAAGTATCAATTTTGATGACATCGATGAAACTATCACCGGCGAACAGTTATTGATAGATATCGGCATAGGCGGGTTTCTTTACTAAACAATTTGAAGATGATGCCGGATATTTTTACCGCTTTATCATCTAAAAACGCCATTGTATTTCTTAAAGCTTCTACTCCAATTGAAGTGCGGATTCTTGCGGAGCATCAACTTAAGCTCATAGCAGGCACCCAATGCTTATGGCCGAATAATCTTTCTGATTAGCCGAACTTTTTCGGCATAAAATTCCGAATCAAATCTTTTATCTTTCACTAAGAAAATGAAAAATAAAATCATAACAGGAGATTTATATGTCTAATGCTTATTTCAATATTCAGGAACCAAAAAACGAACCTTACAACTCCTATGCACCGGGAACCCCTGAACGGGAATCCCTGAAGAAACGATTAAAAGAGCTAAAATCGGAGGTGATTGAAATTCCGGCCATCATCAATGGAAAAGAAGTACGCACCGAAAATACTTCGGACGTGGTGATGCCTCACAATCACGGCCACAAACTGGCCACCCTTCACCAGTGCGGTGAAAAAGAGGTGAACATGGCCATTGAAGCGGCACTTGAAGCTCAAAAAAAATGGGCCGTGATGCCCTGGGAAGAGCGGGTCGCCATTTTTCAAAAAGCCGCCGATCTTGTGACCGGCCCCTGGCGCGACACGATGAATGCATCAACCATGCTTGGCCAGTCTAAAACACCTCAGCAGGCCGAAATTGAGGCTGCCGGCGAGCTGGCCGATTTCCTGCGGTTTAATGCCTGGTACCTGGCAAAAATCATGAACGAACAGCCATACTCGCCCGATGGCGTCTGGAACCGGGTTGAATATCGCCCGCTTGAAGGATTTATCTTTGCAGTGAGCCCGTTCAACTTTACGGCCATTGCCGGAAACCTGCCCACTTCGCCTGCCATGTGCGGCAATGTGGTGCTCTGGAAGCCCTCCACCGATTCGGTCTATTCCAACTACTTTTTCATGAAACTGCTGAAGGAAGCGGGGCTGCCCGATGGCGTGATCAATTTTGTACCCGGCCGGGGCGCCGGTGTTGGTGATCCGGTTTTAAACAGCGAGCACTTTTCCGGCATCCACTACACCGGTTCGGTGCCCACATTTAACCATCTCTGGAAAACCATCGGCAAAAATATTGACAAATATAAAACCTACCCTCGGGTTGTTGGAGAAACCGGCGGCAAAGATTTTGTATTTGCCCACAACAGCGCCGATATCGATGAGCTGGCAATCGCAACGCTGCGTGCCGCTTACGAATACCAGGGGCAGAAATGTTCGGCAGCATCTCGTATGTACGTTCCCGAATCGATCTGGCCGGGTTTTCGTGAAAAATTTCTCGGTGAAGTCGGCAAGATAAAAATGGGCGATGTGGAAGATTTTACCAACTTTATGGGTGCCGTCATCAGCCGCAAAGCTTTTGATGACATCACCGGGTATATCGACTACGCTAAGGAAGCAGAGGATGCCGAGATTATCGCGGGCGGCAACTACGACGATTCTGTTGGATTTTTTGTTGAACCGACTGTAATTCTGACAACCAACCCGAAATTCAAAACCATGGAAGAGGAAATTTTCGGGCCGGTGCTGACCATCTACGTTTACAAAGATGAAAAATTCGATGACGCACTGGATCTTTGCGACAACACCTCACCCTTTGCTCTGACCGGCGCCATTTTTGCCAAAGACCGCTACGTGATTAAGAAAATGTCGGACAGATTACGGCAGACGGCAGGCAACTTCTACATCAATGAAAAACCGACCGGCGCCATCGTGAACCAGCAGCCGTTCGGCGGGGCACGAAAATCGGGAACCAACGACAAAGCCGGAAGCATCATTAACATGCTGCGGTGGCTCTCGGCCCGGGCGATCAAAGAAGTAACCGTGCCGCCCAAAGACTGGCGATACCCTTACATGGGTGAAGAGTAGGTTATTGAGAATCCATATTTGAATTGTACAAACTGCAATCAGAAGTACTCATGCAGGGTTTTCTATACGTTTATTTAGGAAGTATTGAGTATTGAGTAGCAAGAGAGTCGTTAGTACTCAGATTCGTACTTGATAAAAAGGGTTTTGATTTGTGCAGTTTATCCTCAGAACCTGTATAAGAAAACTCGAACATTTTCTTTTCAAACTCCGGCTGGGAGCAATTCCGGCCGGAGTTTTTTTATGCAGTAGGTTTACAGGCCATTGACCGTACTCAGAAGAGCTTCCTTCAGCGTGATGCCTGAACACAGAATAAAACTGATTTTATTTGCCATGAAAACATTATTCGATTAATATAAGATGAAAGTGGCTGGTGGTGGGTATCAGCTAAATGGATGTTCTACCTATTAAACTTATTCTTAACGGATGAAATTAATCTCAATATTATTCACATTCTCAGCAGCACTGATTCTTACCTCTTCATGTTCAAATTATTCATCTGAAGAACTGCCGGATCACATTCAATCTCTTGAAAATGTAACTGTTCATGATATTGACTCTCAACCTGCCTCATCAATTTCTCTGACAGAAACCCTCATTTTTGGAAATTCAGAAGATGTACAATTTGGCCGGATTTTTCATATTGATGTCGATGATTCCGACAACATATATATTTCGGAAGGATCCCAGGGGAATGAGGCAATTTATGTTTTTGATGGAGAAGGCAATCATGTGAACACAATCGGAAGATCTGGTGACGGACCAGGTGAATTTCGTTCAATATTTGACATAAAGATTTCTAATAATCAGCTATTTGTACTTGACACATCTCTTCTTAGAATTCAAATTTTTAACACGGATGATTACTCATTGCAGCATGAAGCGAGTTTAAACCCTGCTCAATGGGATCAGTCTGATGAACGGATTATAACTTTTCCATTAAATATTTTTGTGCTTAACGACAGCACACTACTTGCTGCATTTAACCACATGACTTCCGATGTGGCTACAAAATCTTATTACCATATGGATCTTGATGGAAATGTGATTTCAAATCGGATTTTATCTCAAGATTACATCAGACAACTGCCAGACCCCAAATCCGGACATATTTTCTTTGATCCTTTTGGTGGAAGAGGATTAATTGGCGTATCTGCAGAAAATGATATTTATAAAGTTTGGTCAGATGAGTTGTTATTCAAAGTTTACGATAAAGATGGTTCTTACCTAAGAGCTTTTTACCATCCATTTAGAAATAGCACAATATCACAAAATGAAATAGTAAATGAAGCATTAAACTATCATCAAAGTGAAGAATTTAAAAACGCTATTCAACATCATGGCATTCCGGACTATTGGAGAGCGTTAGAACATATGATACCGGATGATGAAAACCGTTTGTGGATCTCTACAATAACTGATGATCGTGATATCTATGATTGGTGGGTTATGGATGATTATGGCCATATTCTTGCAAAATTTGCATTACCACGCAGCATTGAGATAAATAAAGTAAAAGATGATTTTCTTTATTCAGTCAAAACTGATGAGGAAACCGGTTTACAACAAATTGTAAAGTACCTCATTGAATGGGTAAAGTTAGATTAAATCAATCCTTTTACTTTTACCATTATTGGGTATAACCAGCAATTTCTGTTGATGGGTTCGCACTGGTTGCTCGACTTTTGAATAGATAGCCCGCAACTGAATTGCAGAGTCGTTTTTTGGCTTAATCAAACTCAAGAATAACGTATGAATATATTTGAAGTATTAAATCAAGGTAATTCCAAATTACATGAACCAAGTGTATCTGCGATGTTGGGTTATTTGCTTGATACACGCCGTGATCATGGTTTAGGGGATACTTTTTTCCGAGAATTTTTGTCACTATTAAATAAGGAAGTCAATGATGACAGATTCAAAGGGTATTTAGACAGACACTTTATCGATACCGACATCCTTTTGGAAGAACCCTATGAACTAAATGGTTCCAGCAAATACATTGATATTCAAGTAAGTATTCTAACGAAAACTGAAGAGGATAGCAGTCATGAGGATTTTCGAATCATAATCGAAAATAAAGTTAATGATAGCTCAGTAAGCAAAGGACAACTCAACAGTTATTATCAAGCTGTAATTGAGGATGACAGCAGCATTGACAATTTGGCGATTGTTTATTTAACACCTGTTTCTAATCGAAATATTTTGGGAAAAGAATTCAGCAATCTTGAACTAAAAAATCCTAACCACATTAAATTATGGGTTAATTGGAACGGAAATGATGATAGTATTATCAAGATTTTGAAGAAATTACTAAAAAAAGAAGGTGAAGGTGAAATTAATCCAATAAATGAATATACACGACACACAATTAAAGCATTTATCCTATTTCTAAATGCCGCAGTTTCGACAAGCAAAGATAAAACCTACAGATTCGGTGAAGACATTGGTGAAATCATAGATAGTCTTACCATATCAGTTGACGGAAAAGGTTGCGATTACAAAATCATACGTCGCGACAGTCAGCAAATACAAGTATTTAGTAAAGAAGGAAAAGTAACTGCCAAACCTGTACTTAGGAAAATTATCAAGACAAGAAATCTTGACATTCCACTTACAGGAATAAATACAAGAACAATGGGACGAAAAGTAATTGAGCAAATTAAACAAAAAATGTAACGCTATAAAACCAGCAATACCTGCTGACAGGTTTGCGTTGGTTGTCCCACTTTAAAGTTGTTCGCCCGGCCGCAAAAACACCAAACCTTTATTTGCACTTTCTATCAATATTGACTCTTATCCAAAGGGTTTGTAATTTCAATTAGTTTGAAATGCAAACCTTTATACAACACTGATTATGACATCATTTACAGCCAGGCTTGAACAGATCAGAATGATTACGAGTCTTTATAACAAACTACAGGGACTCAAGATGATTCCTGTTGCCATCTACCTGTTTGGTATAGCTCTGTACCGGTCGGAATTATGGCACTGGTTTACGATCTGGAATCCACTGAGCACATTAGGACTATTGGTGTTGTGTATTGCCGGGTATCTGGCAATTGATAAATACTACAAACGAAATTTTGGCCGCGTTACTTCCAAATCACCCGAACAGATAGCTGAGTGGATGCTGCCGGGCTTGCTGGCGGTTTTGTTGATAGCATTCGGTTACATTGAGTTTTACGCGGTTCTTCCACTAAGCCTGAGCTGTCTGGTTATATCCGTTATACTCTTTTATTTCTATCGGGAAGAGCGTTCACTGCGGCAACACTATCTTTTTTGGAGTATTATTGTATTCCTGATGGGAATTTTGCCGATATTTGGGCTCTATTCACCATCGCAGGTGTATCTGATGGGGCCAGATGCACAAATATCACTGGTTGTGCTTGGAGTGGTATTATTATCAGCCGGTCTCATCGACCATTCTAAACTTGTTCAAACATTCTCTGCAAACACTGAAACGGCCTGATGTCAGAAAACAATGTATTTAAAAAAATCAGGGGTCTTAACCGAACGCTTCATGAGCCTTCCCGGCTTGCAATCATGACAGTTTTGGCATCGTGTGAAAGCGCAGATTTCTTATTTTTACGGCGTATTACTTCTATGTCTAAAGGCAATCTATCAAGTCACCTTTCCAAACTTGAGAAAGAGAAGCTGGTGGATATCCGGAAAACCTATGAAGGGAAGAAACCCTTGACCATTATTTCACTCACAAATAATGGCAAGAAAGCTATCAAAAATCATTGGGACCAGCTCGAAGAGTTGAAAAAGCAGAGTTCTGATTGGAAGCCTGAGTTTTAAGATTGAACACCCAAGGCCGGTTAAGAGTACTACAGAAAATTTCTAAAAAGCCGGTAAATGAAATTTTGAAATCTTTGTAGTAAACTATTAGTCAAATAACCAGCATTTCCTGTTTTGTGCGCATCTGCAAGACTTAAAATTTGGGTTCAATAATATCAAAAATTTAGTAGAATTCATTTTTAAATTTGGATCATTCAATCCGATGAATGGTAAATTCTCTCCAT
>SLPZ01000176.1 GCA_007131725.1 Balneolaceae bacterium | reverse complement strand
TCTTGCGATGAATTTGCCATCGATCTCGAGTTCGACAAAAATTTCTACCGTTACGGCTTCAACCTTTGCCTGGTACAGATTTTTACCGGTGATACCTGCTACCTGATTGACCCGTTAAGTAAAAGCATCCAAGTTGAACTGCTTTTCAGCATTCTTGAAGATGACAGCATTCAAAAAGTCTGCTTTTCGTTTGATGAAGACCTGCGCCTGCTGCATTCGATGGGCTGCCTTCCAAAAAATTTGTATGATCTCTCAATTATAACACGGCTGTTGAATTATCCTTCCATTTCTCTGAATAATTTGCTTGAAGAAGTTCTCGGGATAGATTCAGGCAGCTCTTCACAGCAGAGCAACTGGTACAGGCGGCCGCTTTCAAAAAAACAGAAAATTTATGCCGCCAACGATGTGCTGCATCTTTTGAGCCTGAAGCAGGTTTTACAAAAAAAGGCTGGACAGAATGGAATCAGCAAATGGATACAACAGGAAAACCGACTTCTTGATGAGCTGGATTACCGCGACATCGCACATAATGAAATCATCCGGGAAAAAGATATGAATGGTTTTACAGAGTTTGAATGGCACATTTTCAAAAAACTGATTTTTTGGCGCGAAGAGAAAGGCAAACAGTTCAATAAACCTCCATTTCAGATTATTCACAAAGATGTTTTGGCTGAAATATCAAAAGATTCCCGTACGCTGATGGACTGGGAAAACACCAAAAACGTATTCAGAAAATTGAAAACCGGAAAGGTAAAAAAAGAACTTTTGCAGCTTTTGAATGAAGCAAACGATGAGGCAAAACAGCAAAATTTATCCCACACCAAACCGGCCAGAAATCAGCCGACATCCGAAGAGTTGCGTCAAATCAGAACCCGAAAAAAGGAAATTAATAATATGAAGCGCACTTCTTTCGTCCCAGTGAAAGAATGGATTGAAGAAAATCACGGAGCCGAGGTAGCCAGTTACCTGTTAAGCAACAGAGTTATAGAAGAGATTATCACAGGTACAAACAGAAGGCTTCCCGATTATAAAAAGAAATTGATTTTACAGGCTGCAAATGAGCTAAACCTGGAAACCGAAAAATTGAGTTCGTACCTCAACCCTTAAAGATTCCCTTTCTGCATCTCATCAGCGGCATAATTTGCTGCCCTTGCCGTAACCGCCATAAACGTAAGCGAAGGATTTTGAACAGCCACCGAACTGAATGCTGCACCGTCTGTGACAAACACATTTTTACAGGAATGCACCTGGTTCCAGCGGTTCAGGATTGATGTTTCCGGGTCTTTGCCCATTCTGGCTCCTCCAATTTCGTGTATGTCCAGCCCGGGCGCCCGCTTGTCATCAATGGCGTTGATGTCTTTACAGCCGGCATTATCCAGCATTTCGGCGCCCTGCCCCAGAAAATCGTTCATCAGGTTGATGTCATTTTCAGTATAATCCACCGAAGTGATAAGCTGTGGAATACCCCACGGATCGGTTTTGTCTTCACTCAGGCGGACGTGATTTTCATAGCGCGGTACCGTTTCGCCCTGCATCATCATCGAAACAACCCATGTTCCCGGTTTTGAAACCTCTTCCTTCAAATCAGCGCCAATCTTTTCTGAGCGAACACCACGCTGCCAATCCTGTCGTGCTGCTCCAAATGCAACCAGATATTTACCCTGAAAATCGGTATCCGGGTCTTGCCGGTACACATTTCTGAATGGCGGCATGATGGGCTGAGTTGGCCTCTTGCCGTAATAATATTGGTCTTCATATCCGTCGATAGTACCGGTAACTGCACCCCTGTAATTATGAAAAGCGATATACCGGCCCAGCAATCCGTTATCGTTTCCAAGGCCGTCAGGAAACCGGTTCGATTTGCTGTTCAGCAAAATCAGGTTGGAGTTCAGGCATGCTGCATTCACAAAAATAATGCGTGCATAATATTCGCTTATCTCTTTCGTGTTGGCATCCACAACGCGCACGCCGGTTGCTTTGCCTTTTTCCTCATCGTAGATGATGGACTCGGCCACGGCATGGGTGCGTTTGGTGAGATTGCCGGTACGCTCTGCCCATGGCAGCGTGGATGAATTGGAACTGAAGTAGGCGCCATACGGACATCCCCTGTAGCACAAATACCTGGCCAGGCAAACTCCCCGGTTTTGTTCAAGGTGAATCTGGCGAAGTTCGGTTAAATGGGCACAGCGGCCGTGCAACACATGGCGGTTATTATAACGAGATTCAATTTTTTCTTTGATATCTTTTTCCACACAGTTCATCTCAAAAGGAGGCAGAAAATCTCCATCCGGAAGATGATCGAGCCCGTCTTTATTTCCAGACCATCCAACAAAATTTTCTACTTTACTGTACCAGGGTGCCAGTTCGTCGTAAGTGAATGGCCATTCAATTCCATAACCATCTCTGGCAGGGCCTTCGAAATCGTACCGACTCCACCGCTGTCCCTGTCGTGCCCAAATCAGTGATTTGCCTCCCTCCTGGTAGCCGCGAATCCAGTCGAACGGTTTTTCCTGTATGTAGGGATGTTCTTCATCCTTCACAAAAAAGTGTTTTGTGGTATCATCGTATGCATAACAGCGGGAAACAATGGGATTTCTTTTCCTCTCATCGTGAGGCAGGCTTTCTCTGTAGGCAAATTCCCAAGGATGTTTGGTTGCCGTTGGATAGTCTTCTCGGTGTTTTACCGGTCGACCTCTTTCTAAAACAAGCGTTTTAAGGCCGCGCTCACACAACTCTTTTGCAGCCCAGCCACCGCTGATACCGGAACCAATTACAATTGCATCATAACTGTTTTCTTTACGGGATTTTCCAATCCATTTCATAACACACACAATCAGTATTTATTTAAAAGCTCGTGATAAGAAATGCATTTTTTAATTGGCTTACAAGCCGAATAATTCACAAATAGTAAAACTTTTGCGATAAATTAGACTTTGGGCTAATAAGGAAGGCTCAGCAAAAAAAAGGGGATCTTTCGATCCCCTTATTTTCAACTCTTGCTAATTATTAACTCTAATCTTTTGATCTATGTAAAGTTTTATTTCATATAAATCTCTCTTAATCTTGAAATTCTCTCAGTTTTCTCTCTCTAAATTTGGGTTTATAGTTGAAGCGTTCAGGAATCTGTAAACAGGACAAAATGAAACTGCCCCCGAAAGAACCGGAATCAAGCCAATAAATCCCCAGTAGCTGTCAACATAAATTCCTAATCCAATAATTAATGTTCCCAATATTACTCGTAGTATCGAGTCTGTGTATCCTACGTTTTTCTTTAAAATCATAACAATCGCCTCTTATTCTTTTTTAAGGTTAGGGAAAATCATCATCCATTTTCAGGATCTGTTTCCTTTCTTACTTTTTCTATATGATATATAATCTTGCACATACCGGTAAAGAGAAGAGTCCTGAATAAATAATAGGGCAGACTCTTAAAACATGCTCAGGCTTTTCCTTATGTGAACCCCTTGCAAGCTGATGTTTGTACTTTTTTACTGGCTGTGAATCAAACAAACTGCAAGAGTGAAGCTGCCAAAATATCGTCATCCCGCACCTGATGCGCTCATTTTTTGAACACGAAGCGATAGCGGAGTGAAATCTCCTAACTTTGATAAAAGCAGGAGATGCCAGCATGTCCCTTTCGGGAGATCGGAGTCCGGCATGACGTTATCGTAGTTAATATATTTTGTTAAGCACCCGTTATAAACAGCCTCTCCTGGCAGAGATGTTGAAAAAACAAGCTGGATTATTTCAGATCATCCCGCTTCAAAATTGCCAGGCTGTTTACATTTCGTATTTTGTATCAGAAAAACTCAACTGATTTTCACCAAAATATTTTTAATAATGCCTGATGAAAGCGAATTTCGATCCATTACCTGGAAGGATGATTATTTGAACATTATCGATCAAACTTTTCTGCCAGACCGCGAAGTATATTCACGTTTAACTTCCGTTGGCCAGGTTTGGGATGCCATCAAAAAATTGCGTGTGCGCGGTGCACCGGCTATTGGCATTTCGGGAGCTTACGGTTTGTACCTTGGAATCAAAGATCTGCCCGAAACCGGGTTTGGCAGTTATTATTCCGAGTGCCAGAGAATTGCAGAATATCTGAACAGTTCGCGCCCAACTGCCGTCAATCTGTCGTGGGCACTGAACCGTGTGCTGCAAACCATCTATTCTCAAAAAGAAAAATCCATTTCTGAACTGAAAGAGATTGCACTGCAAACAGCCATCACCATTCATGAAGAGGATGAGCGGCTGTGTAAGTCCATCGGGCAACACGGCTCCGGGATTGTTCCGGATAAGGCTTCGATTTTAACACACTGCAACACCGGCAGCCTTGCCACGGCTAAATACGGAACGGCTTTTTCTGTGATATATCATGCTCATCAGGCCGGAAAGGTTGAGATGGTTTGGGTTGATGAAACCCGTCCGCTGCTCCAGGGTGCAAG
>SLPZ01000241.1 GCA_007131725.1 Balneolaceae bacterium | reverse complement strand
TTAAGAAATCTTAACGTTTGCATAAAATACGAATATTTAATGCATTAGCAATGACGTTTCCTATTTAAGAGCACGGATTTAATGATTTGTTACAGTAATATTAAAATTTTATTAGGATTTATTTCTTAGAGTTACTATGGCAGAGTCATTTGATTTGCGAACTTCTTCTTGCTGAACATCTTGATGTCCAACCCGGTGTGATTTGCAATGGGAATTTGGAGGGCGGACTGTCATTAGACGCCACAGGAGTGTTGATACTCTTGATTAAAATCCTGATGAAAGCTTCCCCTAATAGTTTTCCGAGTAGATCTCTTTTCTGCTTCTAAGCTTTCCTTCCTTCTTTACATTTTGATACAAGTTGTTAACATTTTCAAAGCGTTTGATGACATACGCTATGGAATGGCATCCATCGGCACCCGGTTTTTTACTCATTATCTGTCTCATCATTTCGTAGTAGCGGCATCTTCCCATAACATTTCCCCAAAAACATACTTGGCAAACAATATACATGGGATATTGAACCAGAGGGATAACATCCATAACCCAGGGGCGCTCCGGCCATATCCGGAGAGATTATAAGCGTTTTTTGCAAGAATTAGCATCCACATAAATTTTCTGATTATTTTCGTAAAACTTTACTTCATTGATACACTTTCTGGACCAGAATAAACTGCTTTCTTTTTATAAAAAAAATTTCCGGCAACGCTGCCGCTCCCAGATATGCCCGGTATGTTCATTGGTTGCGCTTTCCAGTTCACCAATGTTGCTCAGATCAGAGAGGTTAGTAATTTTCCAGGTCTGAATGACTTCTCAGGCTTCTGCCTCGGAATACTCGCCATACCGTACCCTGCTAATGTTATCATTTGGGATACAGCAAAAAAAGATGGTACAATCGGAGTGCCTCAAATAAGCGCTCGGTTGCAGTGTCAGAAAGCACTTGTATGGGCAAGAGCCGGACATCCGGAGTTTGCCTAAATCCGAGAATGAGGATGATGATGTGGATCAGGTCGGCGAACAATTCAGAATCATCTGCCAGAGAGGTAACATCCCGAAAACTATCTTTTTCAGCTGAATTGTACAGGTTGAGCTCATTCGTCTCCGTATTAAGCGTGCAAACAGTTACTTTTTTTTTTGTGATTCCAGCAAGTTATTCTAAAAAGCTTAACCGACAATTCTTCTTCCAAAGTCGAATTCCATCCTTATGAACCACGCCGACTTGTGCCGGTATTGTCCGTAACCCGGTCATTTTTGCTATTGACAAACGGTGCCATCCACCGCCTCCAAAAAGAACATTTCCGCTTCTATCAAAATGTACGTAGACGCCCCCGGTTTCCCGAAAGTTTTTTGGGTTTAGCTCTTTACTGCTTTTAAGCTTTCCCTACTTTTTTACATATTGATACAAGTTGTCAACATTTTCAAAGCGTTTGATGACATCCGCCATGGTATGGCATCCATCGGCACCCGGTTTTTTAATAAGGATTTGCCGCATCATCTCATAGCCACCAGTATCTTCCCATGACATCCCTCCGATAAACCTTTTCTGGCAAACAAGATACTTTGGGCATTGATTCAGCGGTATAATATCCTTATCCCAATCACCCCCCACGACCTTGCCGCTGGCAGACCGGCTTCCCAGAAGCGGCGCGTGGATGGACTTATTCTTTTGCAATGGTTCCGGCAATTCCTCGTCCCACAAATTGCCGTAATAAACAAATTGAATATTGGAGGGGTCGATAAAAACCAACTGTGCCGTCAGTGGCGCATGGCGACCATATAATAAGCGGTTATGCGCATCTCTTGCAAAGTGCCGCATGATTTTTGATTTATTCCATATTTTCATCTTAATCCGCTTCATTGCATCACTTTATTGGTTGAAAAATCCTGCGTTTTTTACAGATCGCTCAATGGCACCGGCGTTTTTCCCAGACATACCCGGCATATTCATTGATTGCGCTTTCCAGTTCACCAATGTTGCTCAGCGAGGGCAGCAGTTTGCCAGGTCTGAACGGTTTCTCAGGTTTCTGCTTGCGTATGAACGCCGCCGGTGCCGCGACGGGACTTGCACCCTGTTGTTCGAAAACCATCATGGCGCGGCGCATGTGCAGAGCAGATGTGGAGATGATGATGCGGGTGCCGGGTCCGTGGTCACGCACAAAAGCTCGCGCCTCATCGCAAGTGGAAGTCGGCCCCGGCTGTGTATTTATCTGCTCCGGCTTCACACCAAGGGAGATCAACGCATCACGAGTGGCTTCTGCCTGGGAATACTCGCCATAACGGTAACTTGCTGATGTTATCAATTGGGCTTCAGGCAAAAGATGGTACAGTCGGAGTGCTTCAACAACGCGCTGCGCCGCATCGTCAGAAAGCATCTGTGTGGGCAAGAGCCGGTCATCAGCGGTGTGGCTGGATCCGAGGATGATGATGTGGACTGGGTCCGTCGACATTTCCGAACCTGCTGCCGGATAGGTATCCGTCGTTGCACCCTCTGTTTCACTTGGGTAATAGAGGCTGGGCTGATTCGTCTCCGGGTTAAATTGTCCGGATTCATCTGTACCGGAGTGAAGCAGACCAAGCTCATCCATCCGCTCCTCGGTCAGCACCGGGTGTGTGTACTGCAGCCGCTCGATGAGGACGCCGGACAGGAACGGCGTGGTGTAGACCAGCCAGAGAATGACCCAGAGGATGCCCACCTGCCAGGCCCGCCGGCGCCATCCAAAAAATACCAGTACTCCGATGACCACCAGAAGGATCAATAGCTGGGAGGATGGCAGGATGAGTTCAAAGACGAGTCGCGCTATGGATTCAAGCATGGTGTGTCTGTCAATTTGTGATTGCAGTCATTTAAAATTATGACAAAATACCTGTTTTTTAACAAATCGCATTCTCTAGTTTTTTCATTGGTCGTCTCATGTTTTTGGACTGTTTGCCCTACATCTTTTCGTCCAGGAATTTATTTTTTTCGAAATGGTCAAAGTCGGGAATGGTCTCCGTAATCAGATCGATCAGCGCTGCTCTGTCCCATGATCCAGTCTGTTTCATTTCGGTGATCTTTTTTGAAAAATAGTGCAGTTTCGCGGGGTCATAAACCGATTCATTCTTGATGATCCCGATATTTTTGAACCGGTCCAGGTTGACGGCCTGCTCATCGGAATGAAACTCTTCCATGATTTTTTCGCCGGTGGTATCCGTTCTTGTGAACAAACAGGGCCATTTCCCTTCTGCCGGCAATGTGTGGACCAAGTCCCGGGCTTCTTCTTCCGACTGGCACTGGTATGGTTCATATCCCAGCTCTTCCAGATAGCGGACCAATATTTCTGTAAAGGTAACCGGCTCGATATTCTCCCTGATTCTGGGAAAGAAGATATCAAGGTTCTCCCCAAGCAGTGTCGACATCAGGGCCAGTTCGGCGGATTCTTTCGGTGTAATGAAGTAGCGTTTTACATCTTCGGGAGCAGCGATGGGCTGCATTTTCTGGATCCTGTAGTTATAGCAATCAAGCAAGGATCCGTTGGAGAAAGCGACATTGGCAAACCGGGCATTGGATATTGCGATCTGCCTGCTGTGTTTTTTCAGATACATTTCCATGATCAGCTTTGATGCCCCGTAAATGTTTACCGGGGCATTGGCCTTGTCCGTGGATGCGCAAAAATACTTCCGAACGCCCTTTCCGCTGGCCTGCCGGAGGGTTTTGTCCGTGTTCAGGACATTCAAACCCAGCATTCGCATGGCCGTGTAGGGGTCCTTTTCGCTGCGGACGTGTTTCAGGGCCGCCAGGTTTATGACATAATCGTACCTGCCGTCGTCCTGGATGAACGCGTCATATTCTTCAGAGCCGCTATCAAGGGCATACGCTTCAAAATCACCGTCAATATATCCCAGGGAGGAGCGGATGTCGCGCACCAGTTCCACAATACTGTTTTCACTGGTATCAATGACGTGCAGCTTCAGCGGATTGCGTTTGAAAATCTCCTTGGCAACCATCAATCCAACCGAACCGGCACCACCGATGATAAGAAATCGGGATGATACCACAATTTCCGCCAACTCCCTCTCGTGATTTGAAATATCATCCCTGAAAAGTTCCGTTTCGCGACCTATTACTCTTAAGATATCCATGGCATTTGCTTTATGAATACTTCATGTGAGAGAATTTTCATTGCAAACAGCTGCCGTTGATGCTTTAGCGGCACAGAACCTGAAAGAACAATATAACACTCACCCCTTCCGCTGGCGCACCTGCTCCTTGATGCGCTGGATGTGTCCGCGTCCCAGGCCCTTCACCTCGCAGCCCAGCTCGAAATATCGCCGGATCTGTTCGTCGCCCAGGATCCCAAAGCAGTCAATAATAGCCGCCGGTCCGCCCGTTTTGGCCACCACCTCGTCGGCCGTGAGCTTCAGGTACTCCTCGTGGCGCACGGCAAAGATCACCGCGTCGGCCCCGGCCAGCGCCTCGTCCAGGTCCTTGCCGA
>SLPZ01000188.1 GCA_007131725.1 Balneolaceae bacterium | reverse complement strand
GAGACCATCAGCTATCGTTCGGCTCCAACCTGAACTTCGACCTCCGTAACAGTGATTACACATTCCAGTACGGATATCTTAGAGACCGTACAAATTTCTTCGCTTCGTTCTTCCATCAATCGCGAAACTTTCAGACATTTTTCGGAGAACTGCTCAGATTCAGAACATTTGGCGGTTCTGTTGACTTTCAGTATCCGTTGAACCGATACCAGCGCATTGATTACGGAATTTCAGCCATTGGCATTGCACGGGATTTCAGTACCGTACAAGGCCTTGGGGGACGGAATGTCAGCAACGAAAATAGTTGGTTCCTCTTTCCACAGGTAACATTTACCGGAGATTATACCATCCCCGGCTTCATCACACCTGTTGGTGGCAGCCGCTATTCAATCCGCTTATCTGCAAGTCCGCCGATAACTTCCGATACACCTCAATTTGCCACATTACTGGGAGATTACAGGCAGTACATTAATCTCGGATCAGGATATTCACTGGCCTTCAGAGGAGCGGGCGCCGTATCATATGGTCGCGACTCGCAAACATTCTTTATGGGCGGTATGCTTGGATGGATTAACCAGCGGTGGTCGGATGCAGAAATTCCGTTCGAACGGCTGGCAGATACGTTCTTCACACTTCCCGCAACTCCACTCCGGGGCCATGAATTCAACACAATCTTTGGCGACAAATTCACCCTGATTAACGCCGAATTCAGGTTCCCGCTGTTTGCGGCCGTATTGCCGGGGCCGATTCCCATTCTGCCTCTTTGGAACCTCACTGCCGTAGCCTTTGTCGATGCCGGTGCTGCATGGGGTTTTGATGTGCCGTTTTCACGATTTACTGATCAGCAGGGTGAGCCGATTGTTTACTTTGAAAATCCGGGACACTTCCAGGGAAGAATCGGAACCAAGCGCACGGGACATATTAACCCGAACACCGGGCTTTTAAGAGACGGGCCTCCGCAGCAGGGTGATATTGAAACCACTTTTGTTGATGGAGATATTCTGATCGGAGCCGGATTCGGATTGAGAACGATACTTCTTGGCCTGCCATTCCGATATGATGTAGGATGGCCATATGGCCGCGACGGATTCCAGAGCAGGCCAATTCATTATTTTTCAATTGGCATCGATTTCTAAAAATTGTAAGATTGGCTCAAGTTGTTTAGAATTGCAAAAGCGGGCATGAAAAATCATGCCCGTTTTTTTTTGATCACACACCCTGGCAAAGTATAGCTGCCCAAAAAGTGCGTCATCCCGTACTTGATACGGGATCTCCTCTCTTTGATAAAAGCAGGAGATGCCAGCCTGTCCCTTTCGGGAGATCGGAGTCCGGCATGACGGTATTGATGACTAATGGTATTGTTGAGCGCACTTTTTGGACAGCCTCTCCTGCCAGTGCAGGGCGTAGAAAATGTCCCTCGAAACAGCTCCCCGCGACTCTGGCAGGAGCTCTATAACGTTCACACTCTGCCAGGTCGCTAAACACACACCCAGTACTATTGTGGATTAATACTGAATCACAAAATCGGTTTTTTGATAATTTGGCTGAATCCAGTTCAGAATCAGGGTTTCTGAGTCCTGGTCATACCACCATTCATTTTCTCCCTGCCCCTGTTCAAGCTCCTCTTCATTGACAGTTATTTGTATCGGTTCATCCACATATTTGAACCTGATTTCCAGCTCTTTTTCTGGCGCCTGTCCCTGGTAGCTTCTCACCATTCTGCCGATTGTAAATGTTGAAAAATCCGGATGTTCAAAATATCGGAAAGCGGTAGTTGTAAATTCTCCAAGCCGATATCTTGTAGTCATCCCATCGTCTTCATACAGCCTGAACGAACTTGCCCCTCCGCCATATACCTCTATCGTAAGCCGCTCGTTTTTTCCCGCAAGAATATTCCGGCTGTAGTCGCGATACGGGATTATTGAACCGGCTCTGACAAAAACCGGAATTTTATCAATCGGGGCTTCTACAATCCAGGAAGTGCCGCCTTCATATTCAGATCCATTCCAGTAATCGTACCAGGTTCCGGGTGGCAGGTAAACCATGCGTTCTTCTTCTCCTTTTTCAAGAATAGGTGCTACCAGCAAGGCATCCCCTAACTGAAACTGCGTAGTTTGCGAGCCATCTCCCCGAACCGGTTTTTCCCTGGTCGCACGAACTAAATGGGCAAGGCTGTACAAGTATGGAAATAATCGGTTTCTGAGTTCTGCCAGTTCTCTGAACTGCTGCTCTGCCCGATCTGAAAACCCAGGAAAAACAGAACCATCACCAGCTTCAGGAGTAATGTGCAGATGCATCATTGTATTGAATGCGGCAAACTGAATCCATCTGATAAAAAGCTCCTCTCCGGCCTCAGTGTCTTCAATCAAATTGGCAACCGGTACTGTGTGAAGCAGGTAAGGAATTTCGTACGTTGATAATCGAAGGTCGGCAGATAATTCAACCTGCTCTCTTAAATCGCCGAATGTCAACCCGGCTGTTTCTCTGGCATCATCATAGGTCCAGGCCTTTTTTGGTTTTCCACTATGAAGTGTAGGAAATTCTTTAAACTCAGGGTGAGATGTCACGCCGGGAGGACTTATCAAAAAACCTCGACTCTCCGATATATGGCTGCGCTGCATGGTAATTTCAAATGCATTTTCGACTGATTCTTTTTCCTGCCGAAACGGCAATTTCAGAAAATTAAACTCTAAGCCGGAAGGAATAAGCTCTTCTGAATTTTGTTCCGGAGATACTAAATTGGAGTCAATTCCCATCATTATGTTGTTCTCAAGAAGGAAATTCCGGGTTTCCTGCAGCTCATCAGAATTAAAATTTTGCGATGACTGTCCGGCCCTGATCCAGATGCCATCTGCAGGTATATTTTCTTCAATCAACAAATCTGTCAGATTCTGCGCTTTTGTTCCGCCGGTTACTCCGCCATAAATCACGCCAAATGTCCAGGCCGGAGGAATTACAATTCGCTCATCTCTTTTTGCTAAGAAAGGATCTTGATTGGGATTTGCCGTTTCCGGCAGGGCAAAACCATAGGGCTGATTTTCATTATTTCGGGTAAGGTGAAGTTTATCAACAACAAACCCGCCGGTTCCACTCGATTCAAGCCGTATCTCGTAATGACCGGGAGTTTCAAAATTAACAGATACGGGCTGCCCTGATGCTGCATCGTTTGTTCTCCATCTTAAAACCGGAGTTTGGTCTATCGGTATGCGCCTGTTTTCAAGTAAAAACCGATTTTCATCCAGTATTTGAAGCGGCAATTCATGGACTTCGTCTATTTTAGGGGTTAGATTTACTAAAACATAAACTGTGTATTCTCCGGGGCTGCGAACATAGAAAGGAAAGGTCAGAGCACCCCGGGAAGTGGTGGTATCTTCCTGTGATACCATCGAGAGAGATGTGTGAGTTTTCTGCAATTGCCAGTTATTCTGCTCTGGCAGGCTTCGTGCATTTATGGAAACTATTCCACCAACTTCGTAAAAATCGGCTTCAGGCACCGGAGTACATGAATTAGCCGATATAAACGCTAATATTACAATTAACAGAAGAGAAAATAATCTGTTTGAAACCCGCTCCATTTTTACAAAATAATCATCACAGCGGTTATGCGCACAAACCTTTCAAAATTTTTTTGGATCAGTTTCATGCCAAACCGAAAATCAGATTCGGTGATTTATATTAACCGAAAAACGGCAGAATGGAAACGGGTGTGGCAGAGTATGGGGTAGTTTTTTAACTATTTGCCTCGTTGACGACCCTTTTAAAATCTTTTGAAACTTTCAGCATGGGTACGTACTGCTCGGGCACAATAACCTCTTCATTGGTTTTAGGATTCCTCGCAACACGCTGTGCACGTTTCACCACTTTAAAACTGCCGAAACCCCTTAACTCAATCGTCTCACCTCTTTTCATTGCATCAATTACGGTCTCCATAAAACCATTTACTACTGCCTCAGTCTCAACTTTGGTTAAACCGGTGGAAGAAGAAATGATGTCAACAATGTCTGCTTTAGTCATAATTTTTAAACTTTAAAATTCACTTTTTATCAGTTAAGTCTTTGTAGCCGATATTACTCTAATTATAATAAGCAAAGCAAAACCATTGCCCTTTCGTTCATTATGTAACAAAATTTTCAAAAATTTTTGCAAAATCTTTTATACCTTCGGTGTTGACTAAACCTACGAGACAAACCGCTTTCTATGGACACTTTTGACCTGATTATCTCCTGGCTTGAAAATTTAATCTGGAATACACCCGAAGCCATGCCGGCTATGGTTGTTGTGCTTCTGGCATTTGGCATTTTTATTACAGTCCGGCTTAGTTTTATTCAAATACGGCATTTTAAACACGGGTTAAAAGTAGTTTCCGGTAAATATGATGACCCTAAAGACGATGGGGACATCAACCACTTTCAGGCCTTAAGTACAGCACTTTCTGCAACTGTAGGAATCGGTAACATTGCAGGTGTGGCACTTGCCATCCATTATGGCGGCCCCGG
>SLPZ01000100.1 GCA_007131725.1 Balneolaceae bacterium | reverse complement strand
CTATTGGCCTTTTGAGTTACTTCATTATGAGATGTTCGAAACCAGAGCTGAAGCAAGTAACAGAGAGAAGTATTTAAAATCTGCATCCGGATAGAGATTTTTACGATCTGTCAAAAAAATTTAACAGGTTGTGATGGTTCGACCCTGCCTGACTACCAAAACGAGAGGAATCATTTGATGATTGCTTTTTTAATTTAGGTGCATGTTATGCAATGGAAAGAACGGCAGGTAAGGCCAGTCCAGAATTGGTTTCAGGTCATTAACCAATCCGTTTTTTCTCGGTGCGGCGGTTAAGGCATCCGGCTGGATTGCAGAATGCGGCTCATCAAGGCTGACCGGATAAAAAGTTATTCTTCCATCATTTGCTGCCTATCGGTTGTATGCATCTTTTTGATGGGCAATCCTGAGAATCAGGATCAGAACTTCACCGTCTTTGATTTGACAAACAATACGATAGTCTCCAACGCCGTATCTCCATAACCCCCTGTAACGGCCTTTTAATGCGGCGCCCTTTCCCCGGGGATCAACATTTCCAGTCAGGTTTTCAGAAATCCAGCTTAGCAGGCGCTTTTGAGTTTTGGGATCCAGTTTCCGAAGCTCTTTTCGGGCGCGGTTATCAAATTCAACCTTCCAGGTAATCTTCTCTCATCAGTTCTTCCAGCGACCATCGTTTTTCTTCCGGCTGCTCGATGCGTTGTTCGGCGATGTAGATATCCTCCATCTCATCAAGTTTTTCCTCAATGGCCTGACGAATATAGTAGCTTTTGGTGCGGCCGGTCAGTTTCGCGAGATTTTCAAGCCGTTTTTCGTCTTCGGGTTTTAGTCTTACAGTTACAGGCATTAGGGTTCGTTTTAAAGTTGTTGTAATACATTTAATACAAAAAATACAAATATTCCTCTTCAAAATGATTGAAGCAATCCAGTTGCCGTTCAGCATCCATCTTCTGCCATTCCACTTATAAATTTGTAATAGTCTTATCGGTGAACAGCAGCTTTTTTAACTTCGCCTTGTTGAGTGAAATATTTCTTGGTGATATATCCACACATAGCCAAATCAAAAATCAAAAGAAGAACGGAAGGTGAGAAACTCGTTGATGTTGTTCATATCAAGCACACCCACAATTTTTCCATATTTCATCACGGGAAAGAAATTTCGGTTATTGCGCCTGATTTTCCGGTAGGCGTTAGTCAGCGGTTCATCGGCATCCAGAATGATGAAATGCTCATCCATAACTTCGCGAACGGGGGTATCCCGGCCTGAATTGCGAAGAGCCTCAGCCAGGTCAGACATGTAGAGAATTCCTTTTACATCTTCATTCGAATGGACAATAAAATCCTGTTGGGTGCTTGCGAGAATTTTTTCAACTGCTTTATTCAGGTTGTCATCGGGATGAAGCATAGAGTACTCCGTAATCATCGCATCGCGGATGGAGTAACCGCGCATCAGTTCAAGCTGCTGTATCATGATGTTTTCGGAATGGGCGCCAAACCAGATAAAAACAGAAATGATGGCCAGGATAATACTGTAAAACAGGCCGACCATGAAAAAGATGAGTGCCATAAATTTGCCCAGGCCGGATGCAATGCGGGTTGCTTCGAGCCGGCCCATCCGCATGGAGAGAAGAGCTCTGAAAATGCGGCCTCCATCCATCGGGAATGCGGGAATGATGTTAAAAAGAACCAGCGCGATATTGGCCATAAACAGATAAAAAAGCATGTTATGGGCGCCTATCACAGAAAGTTCGCTTTCCAGAGTTTCTGCATCCATACCGAAGTAGGTTTCAAGAGGTATAAAGGGCAGTAGCAGCAGTACGATTACCACATTTACCGCAGGTCCGGCAATGGCGATCATCAGCTCTTCGTATGGATTTTCGGGAATTTTTTTGAGACTGGCCACCCCGCCAATTGGCAGAAGGGTGATACTGTGTGTGCCGATGCCATATTTCCTGGCTGTCAGGGCATGGCCGAATTCATGCAGTACTACACAAAAGAAAATTCCAAAAATAAAAAGGGAGTGCCAGAACAGGTCTGTAAGGCCGCCATCCTGCGTAAAAACCATCAGGCCGATAAACAGAAACAGAAGCCAGAATGTCCAGTGAATCTGAACTTTGATTCCTGCATATTTTCCCAAATTTAAGGATGCACTCATGGTTTATGGGGTTGATTCAATTCTGGCTGTTAATTATAAAATACTATGTTACTGCCAAAAGTTTTTGATCTCAGGAAAATTCTTGGCCTTTGAAAAGATAAAGTGAGTTTGATTAAGACAAATTGCTTTTATCCCAAAACTGTCATTACAAAGTATGTTTTTTTCGGTTTGTTTTAAGGATATTTCTCCACTCCACCCCGATGGGAAAGCTCCATCGTGGTTTCGGTCGAAATGACAACAGGCATATTTAACTACAAAGGCCGGATGCGCAGCCAACGGCTGCGCATCCGGCCTTTACTTCTCCAAGCATGTTCCTGTCATGTCGAGCGGAGTCCCCGACATAGTTTCTATGTCGGGGGCGCAGTCGAGTCATCTCCCGGATATGTAACCCTTTAAACACATAAAAATAATGAAATTTTTGAGCAAAGGGTCGACATTAAAAACTGTCAGGTTATATTACACTAATTTAAAAAGCAAAGCCATTGATTTTCAATTGTCGGTACTGAATGCTCATCGGTGCAAAAAGATCTAACGAATTTTTGTGGTGAATTCGAAACCAGCCTACGCCTGATAGCTGAACAGCGGGTTTTGTCGTGACGCTTCCTCTTTAATTTTTTTCACCTCTTCATCATCAAGCGGTTCAAATTCAGGCAAAATATTGAGCGACATACTAAACAGGTCTTCGTTACCGGGCGGTAAGACAACCGTGATGGGATGAGAGAGAGCAAATCTCAGTCCCAGCCGGGCTTCATCGGGGTCGGTCATTGGCTCATACCACGCTTTTGGAATATCCCGTGCAGCGCCTTCCGGCCAGGGGCCTTTAGCCATAGCTTTCAGGGCAAATATTCCCATATTTTTCTCATGAGCGTGCTGCATCACCTGCGGCCCAAAATTTCCGGCATACCACGAGGAGGCAGAAAACGGAAACATGATGGTGTCAAAATCGAAGCGCTCCATCAGCGACATTGCAGCCTCAACCGAATGTGCCGAGAATCCAATGTATTTGATAAGTCCTTCATCTTTCGCCTCCAGGAAGGTTTCCATCGCACCGCCGGCAGCAAAAATCTGATCAACATCTTCCATCCTGGTTACGGCATGAAGCTGGTAAAGGTCGAAATAGTCGGTTTTCAGTTTTTCCAGGGATTCCTCCAGCTCACGCCGGGCGCCGCTTTTGTCTCGCCGGTTGGTTTTGTTTCCCAGAATCACATCTTTTCGATATGGGTGCAGGGCCGGACCAAGCATTTCTTCGGCATCACCGTATGTGGGGGCCACATCAAAATAGTTGACGCCCCGGTCAATGGCCTCTCGAACACGTTTTGAGGCCTGATCGGGAGTGGCGTACCTGACTACAATTCCGCCAAACCCGATGATTGAGAGCTTCAGGCCGGTTCGGCCAAGCGTTCGTTTTTCCAGTAATCCGGGAGTTTTTTCTCTGGAGATGGCTGATAATCCTGCCGGAAAAATACCCAGCATTCCAAGTGCACCTGCTTTTTTAAGAAATGTTTTTCGTTTCATATCGAGTCGGATTTATTAGCGCTTTGTCAAATTTTTAAATCAGGTATGAGACTTCCGAAGTCTGCATCAATACAATAAAAAAGTAGTAACAGATGTATTGTACAATGCAATTACAAAATCTGATAGACTTCGGGAGTCCTTTATGTTGTTAATCAATATACCAAAATCAAAGTTTAGCTGAATTCTAAATTAGCTATGCTGCCTGCAATATTGATATCTGAACTATGACATTTATTTTATCGGATGATAAGGATTTTCCTTACTAAAACTTCCCGTAAACTACTATTCCGGATATTCCTGAATACAGATAAATTTCAGGGATAAATTCAGTCTGATCGTTAGTACCGGTACACGCTAATGAATATAAAACATTATTACTGGCTTATTCTGATCGTTCTGTTTTGTGGCTGTTCTAATCCGGAATCTGTATTTAACCGGGAAGTTGATGAACTCTCCGAAATTTCAGAATGCGAGTATAAACAGATCACAAATGAGAGTATTTCCGGTCTGCCGGCGCCGGTTCAAAACTATTTTCGAATTGCAGGGTTTGTGGATGTTCCCGAATCATGCATCACAGAAATTCACTGGTCTGAAAGTTACATTAAACTCGGTCCGGAGCTATCATGGAGAAAACTTCAAACCAGGCATTTTAACTTCACCAATAGCGGATCGAGACTTGCATACATGAAAGCCAGGATGGCCCTGGTGATCCCATTTGAAGGACGCGACCGATATCACGATGGCAATGGCCACATGCTTGGTACAGTAGGCAGGCTCATAAAAGTGTTTGACACCCGGAGCCGGGAAATAGCACTGGGCGGTGCTGTAATTGT
>SLPZ01000142.1 GCA_007131725.1 Balneolaceae bacterium | reverse complement strand
AACCAGAGCAACCGGGCCATGCACAGGCATCAGTTTTCTCGACTCCACGCCACTTCGCGTGTGCCATAACCGCCGGATCCATTCCCACAAAGTCTTTGACGGGCTGGCCGCGGGCAGTGTTAGATTGAGTGGTTTTATGGTTTTTAACTGCATCTGATTACCAGCGACAGCGGTCATGTGGTTGATTTTATGCTTACTGGCGGCAATACCGATGATCGAAAACCTGTGCATATGAAAGGCTTTATCGACAAGCTTAAAAAATATCTTCCAGATCGAACACTCCAGGCATCGAAGTTCAAAAAACTTTATGACAAATTTATTCTCAGCATTAATTGCCAACAACTTTACAGAAAAGAAAACCAGCCTCAAAACCACTTTCGTAGACACCAATCAATTGAATCGTTTTTAGTATCCTTATGTCGAACTCACGTTAAAATAGAATCGATGACCCCAGAGGACTGGAAGCCCCTGCTGGATCTGATCGCGGTGATTGAAGAGACAGAAACGTTTACCGAACCCCGGACTGTTTCATATACTGATGATAACATACTTTCATACAGCCCGGCTACAGAAGCCCCGGTTATTTATACCTTTTTTGAAGTGGTTTATAAAATACCAATCATCATTGATTTTGGCTGGGCTCAATGGGATGAAGGAAGAGTGCTTGCCGATCATCCGGACACGGATTTTGATTCAATCGAAACCCCCAAAAAATGCAAACTGATCACAGCCTTTGTACGTAACGACAGATTTTGTGACGGGGCACTGGCTTCAAGATTTGAAGATGGCTCGATTCTCAGAATTCTAAAATCAATATGCAACCAGGTAAATCCCGGCGTTTAGCGTTAAGTTTTTTTATCACATCATTCACTATTTCTTTTTGCAGATCAACCCGCCAGGCTTAAATGTCATGCAGACCCTGAAATATGGCTCAAATTCTCCCACAACCTCCAGGCGTTTCGAAGTGGATGCGGGAGGTTCCTTGAAGTGTTGTGGTGAATTGGCCTGGTGCTAAAAAGAAGAATTCCGGCTTCAACCCGCCAGGCTTGCTCCGAAGGAATGCCTTTGGCAGAGGCCCTTCGGACGCTGCAAGGTGGCTCAATCTATTAGATCAGGTATTATTGGGAGTATTAACCGCGCTGAACCGAAAGGCAGGCAGTGTGGTGTGAGAGGACTGTTAGGGAAATAATCCCTATCTTACTAATTGGTTTTATGAAGTGCCCGTAATTCCGGGTTATCAGAGATAAATTGCAGATATAATTAGAGTTAAGTGAATCTTAAGAATGGCCAATAAGCAGGACAGAGTTTGGATGCAGCGGGCATTGAGCCTTGCCGGGCAGGGAATCGGCCATGTATCACCCAACCCCATGGTGGGCTGTGTAATTATTTCTGATGAAGGTGATGTAATTGGTGAAGGCTATCACGAGCGTTTTGGTCAAGCACATGCCGAAGTGAATGCCATACGCAGTGTAGAAGATACCAGTAAACTGAAAAATGCAACTCTCTATGTAACTCTCGAACCCTGTTCACATCACGGAAAAACACCGCCATGTGCCGATCTGATTGCCAGGCAGCCATTCAAAAGAGTAGTTGTGGCAATGAAAGATCCGTCCGATAATGTAAACGGGCGGGGCATCGAAAAAATCAAAAAAAGCGGCATAAGGGTTGATGTAGGCATTTTAAAAAAAGAAGCCGAATTGCTGAATGAGAAATGGCTTCATTTCATGGAATTTGGCAGGCCGTTCATCACATTGAAAATTGCCCAGACTGCAGACGGTTACATAGCCGCGCCTAACGGAGATTCAAAATGGATATCGTGCGGAGAGTCACGAGCCCTGGTGCACCAGTGGAGAAGCCGGGAGGATGCCGTGATGGTAGGCCGCAATACCGCCATGCACGACAACCCGTCACTCACCGTAAGGCTGGTTGAAGGAAGGCAGCCCAGGCGCGTGGTGATAGACGGGCCTTTTGAACTGCCACAGCACCTGAACCTTTTTTCCGATCAATATGAGGAGAAAACCATCGTAATAACCTACAACCGTGAAAAGTCTGAAACGCAATCCGACCCGATGCTGAAAATGTTTGAAAGCAACTATTTCAGGGGCGAGATTTTGCATGTGGATGAAATAAAAGGCCATGTTCATCTGAAACAGGCTATGAAACGCCTCGGTGATCTTGGAATTACCTGTCTGCTGGCAGAGGGCGGACAGCAGCTCTCTACCGCATTACTAAAAAAAGGCCTGGTTGACCGCCTGCAGCTTTTTATTGCTCCAAAACTCTTGGGAGGAGGTACAAAATCCATATTCGGGCTGGATATCAACCGGATGGAAGATATTGTTCCATTCAAAAGTTCGGAATGGCAGCCATCCGGACAGGACATTTTACTAACCGCAAATTTATAAATTTATAACAGTTATGTTTACAGGAATTGTAGAAGAAAGAGGAATTGTAAAAAAAGTAAATGAGATGAAGGGAGGCAAGGAACTGTTCATATCCTCTTCCTTTGTTGATGAGGTACATGTGGATGAAAGCATTGCCGTAAATGGTGTATGCCTCACCGTGGTTTCTTTCACCGACGAAGCTTTTAAGGTGCAATGTGTTGATGAAACACTCCGCAAAACCAATCTCGGAACACTGGAAGAAGGGAACTCCGTGAACCTTGAACGCTCATTGACGCTCGATAAAGCTATTGAAGGCCACATTGTTCAAGGCCATGTGGATATCACCGGAACCGTTAAGAAAATTGAACGGGACGAAGCCGATATTTTAATGACCATTGAATTTCCGCCCGAATATGATGATTACATTGTTGGCCGTGGGAGCGTCGCCACCGACGGCATCAGCATGACGGTGGCCCGGGATACCGGAAATTCGTTTGTAATGGCCATCATCCCCTATACCTGGGAACACACCAATTTGAAGGATAAAAAAGTGGGAGATCCCGTAAACCTCGAGTTCGATATTTTTGGGAAATATATCATCAAATACCTGGAGAAGAGAGGGATAGGCACTCAGTGAAAAGTTTATTACGGATTCTTTTCACTTTTCATTCCATCTAAAGACTCACACAGCTCTACCAAAACTCCGTGGTTATCTTTCGGATGCAGGAAAACAATGCGCTTGTTGCCGGCGCCAATTTTGGGTTTGCTGTTCAGCAGGGTGAAGCCTTCGTTTGTCAGGCGTTCCATTTCGCTTTCAAGATCGTCTACTTCGAATGCAATGTGATGAATGCCCTCGCCACGCTTTTTGATGAACGTATCAATAACAGACTCGTTTGATGTGGCTCCAAGCAGTTCTACTTTAGATTGGCCGGTTTCAAAAAATGCGGTTTCTACCTGCTCGCCTTCAACAATTTCCCGATTGCAGCAGGGCCTGTTCAAAAGTTTCTCATACGTTTGAATGGCTTCTTCAAGGTTTTTTACGGCGATGCCGATATGGTCGATCTTCATGATGGTCACTTAGGAATTTTTAAAAAGAGTGCCTGAAATGTACCTTTTTTTGTGAATAGAATCATTCGGTGGATTGTGGGTGGGAACCGAATTGAAAGATCGTGGCGGGACTCTACTGAAGGCAAAAACGTGGGTGCGAAGACGGAGGAATGAAGACCGGGGACCGATGACCGGCCTGTGCTCAAAACTAATAAGGGTGGATACATGATGATAAGCTCGGGTTTTTACAACGTAACCAGTCTCCCGTCTTTACCTGCTGCAATCCTTGTTTTGGTGGATGTTCAGTGAGAGGTGTTTTCTTGGCGGTCGAAACTGCACCGAACCGCGTTTCAATCCTTGTTTTGGTGGATGTTCAGTGAGAGGGGTTTCAAAAGACCTGAAAACATGGACATACCTTTGTTTCAATCCTTGTTTTGGTGGATGTTCAGTGAGAGGTAACCGGACGGATAGTATTATTGAAGAATGGGAAGTTTCAATCCTTGTTTTGGTGGATGTTCAGTGAGAGGATCGGTATCCTTCATCCTTGATACCTTGGACTGGCGTTTCAATCCTTGTTTTGGTGGATGTTCAGTGAGAGGGTTCTCCCAACACTCCGGCCGTGCTGTCAGAGTGAGTTTCAATCCTTGTTTTGGTGGATGTTCAGTGAGAGGACCACATATCGAATGAGTTGCACCGGGACATCCTCAGTTTCAATCCTTGTTTTGGTGGATGTTCAGTGAGAGGTTTTATGGATACGGTTGTATCTTTTTTATGAGTTCAGGTTTCAATCCTTGTTTTGGTGGATGTTCAGTGAGAGGGAAGTTATTGCTACAGGGGGAGATGAGCCTTACCTGTTGTTTCAATCCTTGTTTTGGTGGATGTTCAGTGAGAGGATTAAGCAAATATCTAACCTCTCTCGACAGACTGGCGTTTCAATCCTTGTTTTGGTGGATGTTCAGTGAGAGGCCGAATCCCATCCTCGAAAGTCGAAAACTCCCGGTGTTTCAATCCTTGTTTTGGTGGATGTTCAGTGAGAGGTCTATTTTCCGCGCGATTAACAGCGAACCCGAGCGGGGTTTCAATCCTTGTTTT
>SLPZ01000294.1 GCA_007131725.1 Balneolaceae bacterium | reverse complement strand
TTCTCCAGCCCCCGATGATGAGCGGAATGCCGTAGAGCTGTTTCCGGAGCTGCTCCACCTGCGCATAAAAACAGGCAAAATCGAAATGCAGGTAGAGCCGCTCTTTTTTTGATGTGTACTGGTGCTCGGGATATACCGTGCTGTAGAGGGTAATGCGGTGCACATCCCGTTCCGACTGGTATGCGTGTTGTATGTTTTTCGACATTTTTCTTTACTCAGGTATTGATATGTACAATATATGTGTATAGTTTAAAATGACCAACACCTTTTGCTATGAACAGATTCCCGATTTTGGAAATGCTTGCATTTTACGCCCGGTTTGAACGGCTTGCCCGGCCGGCCTGGAGGGCTGCCTACACGCGGCACCTGAAACGGGTGCGTTCATGCCACAGCAGAACTGATGGCGGAATTAAAAAATCGTTCTACAGCATCGAAACCAAATCGGGGGAAATTGTTGATCTGGTGTACAACGAGGAGGAGCTGATCTGGACGCTGGAGCCGTCCGTAATCTATCCCGTGCACGCTGTAGACAGGGTTCTGTCACTGATAAAAAGACACAAACATACTCCGTCGCGCGCGCACAGAATCATTCCCTACCGGTTTGAAATTGTGCCGAAAGATGAGCTCAAAAAAACGGGTGACGGGGTAGAACTGCCGCTAACCCTCAGGGTGCAGCCATTCCGGTTTCAGTCGGGTAAAATACCATCATCGCAGGTTGTGAATGTGGTGACAAGGCACCTCGAAAACGTGATGATTACCAAACATCTGCATTACGTAGTGGAAACCGATCAGCAGAGGTTTTACCACATGGTATTTGTTCAGGATGAGGGAGACTGGCGGCTGATGCAGGAGGTGGATGAGGAATTATTCTTTGTAAAATGAGATCAGAATAAACCGGCTTTCTGGATCAGCCCTTCGTGATTGTTACGCACATTTCCCACTTGTTTGGAGACAATATGCTCGCTGATGAAATCGTCGGGACAGGGATGCAGAAAATCGGTGAGAAAATCCGGGTCGCGGTTGTTTGGATTCAGCCAGTCATCAAATTCAGAGGGATGCAGAATTACCGGCATCCGGTCGTGGATGTTTTTCATCACGCTGTTGGGAGAGGTGGTGATGATTGAGAAAGAGAGCTGAGCTTCCGAGTCATCGGGCGCCATATCCGAATAGATGCCGGCAAATCCCAGGAATTTATCCCGGGTTGGGTAGATGTAGTGCGGGGTTTTGCTGCCTTTTTTTCCGGACCATTCATAAAAACCGCTTGCAGGAATGATGCACCGGTTGGCAGTAAATGCCTTTTTCCACATCGGTTTTTCGGTCACCGAATCGTCTCTGGTATTGATGGGCAAAAACGGTTTTGTGCCGGGCTTTGGTTTCCAGCCCATAAATCCCCAGTGCATGGATGTGAGAATCCGGTCTCCGTCTTGGTTCTCGTACGCGGCCGGTAAATTATGCGTGGGAGCGGCATTGTAGTTGGCGAAGGAGGTTCCGGAAATGTGTTTCAGCAGATCATCTGCCTCCGCCGAATGTAGAAACTCTTCGAGTTCAGTAACTTTCTCGTAGGTTAAGGTGTAGCGTCCGCACATGGGTTTTTAGTCGTTGATTTATGGTAATCGTACTTAAGCCGTTGTTGAAGTTACGACTAAAACCCTGCAACCGAAATGGCTTTTTGATGTTCTGAGTATAAAACAGTCAACCAGAATAGTTCTGTTTTTTTCTCATACACACTAAAACTCTAAACAAACGAATTGATTATTTTTTATAAATTTGTGTGAAAATATTTGCACTACTCAGGCGTATCATTTGATGAACCTTTTGTTTTGTATATATTAAACCATGGACTATAAAAACATAATTACCATAGAAGCTGATAAACGCGGCGGCAAGCCCTGTATTCGCGGATTGAGAATTACCGTTTATGATGTTCTTGAATATCTTGCATCCGGAATGAGTGAAGAGGATATCATCAATGATTTTCCGGAACTGACCAGTGAAGATATCAAGGCTTGCCTGCAGTTTGCTGCCGACCGTGAGCGCAAGCTTGTAAAACCTACTTTGTGAAACTCCTTTTTGATCAAAATCTCTCCTTTCGCCTGGTTTCAAATCTATCAGATTGGTTTCCTGGGTCAGTTCATGTTAAAGAAGTGGGCCTTGCGTCTGCTTCTGATACAAAGATCTGGAACTATGCAAAACAACATGGGTTCGTCATTGTATCCAAAGATACAGATTTTCACCAGCGCAGTTTTTATACGGTGCTCCTCCAAAAGTAATTTGGATTGAAAAGGGTAATTGTTCAACTCATGAAATCATTGAAATTTTAAGTGAGTCCGCAGATAAAATCACTGATTTTGCCGGTGACTCCGAAAGTTCGTTTCTTGTGCTCTGAGATATTCAAAATGTTATCCAATGTTTTTAATGCTACAAACGCTTTATTACCTGCCTGCCAAAATCCTGGTAAAAGAGTGTTTTGGAACTATTTTTCAGCCTTAATTCAGCTGTTTACAACATTCAGTACTTACTATGCAGCACTGTTTTCTATGGTTTTAATTCTGCTGAATTCATCCGATTTTGCCCGCAACTCTTCTTCAAGGTCATAATCATCTTGCAAACCCAGCCAGAATTTGGCGCTTGTTCCAAAATACTTTGAAAACCGTAAAGCGGTATCGGCCGTAATGCTGCGGTTGCCATGAATAATTTCACTGATTCGTGTTTGCGGAATAAAGGTTTCTTTTGCAAGACGATAAGCGCTGATATTCATTTCATCAAGGAATTCTTCTTTCAGTATTTCTCCGGGATGGATGTTCGGCAGTTTCTTTTTCATAATTTTTTTGATTTAATGGTAATCGGTAATGGTTACTTCATATGCATCGTTGTTATGCCATTTAAAAACTATTGCTGTGTCAATTATAGAATGTCGGTCATATGAGACTTCCGAAGTCTTTCCCAACCAGCCAATCTGCAATTGACATCACACTATTCTCCACTGACTGTTTGGAGAGTAAATCATAAACCAACCGCTCCTTCTCGATTATTTCAATCAAAGCCAGGGCAGGCTGTTCAAATCCACATTGCCACCTGTCAGAATAATGCCGGCTTTTTTACCCTCTGCGCTGATTTTGCCATCCATCAAAGCCGAAACCGGTACAGCACATGACGGTTCGATGATGATTTTCATCCGTTCCCAAACATTGCGCATGTCACGGATTATGGATTCTTCCGGAACCGTCACAATATCGTCTGCAAGATTTTGAATGGCACTGAAGGTGAGTTCGCCGAGTGATGTTCGTAAGCCGTCGGCAATAGTGTCTGTTCGTAAAACCGGTTCAATCTGGCCTGATTTGAACGATCGCCATGCATCATCAGCCAATTCGGGTTCTGCGCCAATCACTTCTATTTTCGGGTTGATCGATTTGGCGGCAATTAATGTGCCGCTCATCAAACCGCCGCCCCCAACAGGAACGATGATCACGTCCAGGTCAGGCTGCTCATCAAGTAGTTCTTTTGCGGCTGTGCCTTGCCCGGCTATCACATCGGGATGGTTGTATGGGTGAATGAAAACGTCCCCGGTATTTTCCATAATTTTCTTTGCGGTTTCTTCTCGCGACTCAATCGTGTTCTCACAAAAAACAATCTCAGCACCGTACTCTCTCACTGCATTCACTTTTACGGACGGGGAGTTTTTGGGCATCACTATAGTGGCTTTGTACCCGTTCAGAGATGCCGCCAGCGCAACGGCCTGGGCATGATTTCCCGATGAGTGTGTGATGACTCCTTTTTTTGCATCAGTCTTATCAAGCAGCATCACTGCATTGCAGGCTCCCCGGAATTTGAAAGCACCCACCTTTTGAAAGTTTTCGCATTTGAAAAAAAGCTTGCCCCCGGTTTGCCTGTTAAACCAGGTTGAGGTCAGTACGGGAGTTCTTTTTGCATATGGGCTGATGCATTCAGCCGCTTGCAGAATATCCTTGTATTCGGGGAGGCGGTTCATGATCTCAGTAATCCAGCCCCGGCTGGGTGATTTGAAAACCGGATTCTTCCCTGGCTTCTTCAACCATTTTTTCCACGTCTCTCAGAAGCTGCCGGGCATCGTAAATAATACCGTCTTTGATGGTGTAGCGAACCCCGCCAACCCGCACGGCTTCATTATCTTCATTTACCCGGATGGCACCGGTGCCGTAAAGCACTTTTAGGTTTTGCTGCGGATTTTCATCGATGATCACCAGGTCAGCCAGCTTGCCGACTTCAATGGTGCCGAGTTTATCATCAACCCCCAACACTTCGGCAGCTCGGAGTGAAGCCGATTGAAAAATTTCGAGTGGATGAAAACCGGCTTCACGCAGCAGTTCCATCTCGCGGATATAGGCAAATCCATACAACTTGTAAATAAAACCGGCATCGGATCCGAGAGTTACCGTTCCGCCGCGGTTTTTATACTCATTCACAAACTGCATCCAGATACGGTAGTTCTCTTTCCAGGCAATCTCCTGTTCAGTGCCCCAGTCGAACCAGTAGGAGCCGTGAGCCCGGCGGTCGGGTTCAAAAAACTGCCAGAGAGAGG
>SLPZ01000079.1 GCA_007131725.1 Balneolaceae bacterium | reverse complement strand
TTGATGTTTTTTTCGTTGAATAACTTGATTTTCGGAATGGTCTCTTCAAACGTTTCTGCAGCAACAAAGCGTCGCGCAAGGAAAAAAGGTAATTTCATGCTCTGTAGATTAATGAATTAGACGGATAAATTATTGAAAGCCTAAGTAATAACAGGTTCTGTTTACTTTATAATGTGATAGCCCCAATAAAAACGCTTCCAATAATAACAAATAGATCGTATGATAGTGAACTTTGCTGTTACAATCACACACCGGAAAATAAAAAATTGAATTTTACCGGTATTTGTAACATGGCAAATTTAGTTGCGTAATAAAAGTGACGACGAGACAAATGCTATTATTAATACTGTCAATTTTTTCACAATTGATTAAAACTTTATCAATATGGTAAGAAAAATTTATGATGCCCTGATTTGCCTGATTATTTTTCTGCTTGTATGGGTAAATCTTGCTGAGGCACAAACAAGCGACCGGGCTTACCGGGTTGATACTTTCAGCACATCAGATTCACCGGAAGTTTATGTGACCACATCAGGCGGCTCTGTTGATATTATCGGACATGATGAAAACACTGTACGCATCGAAATGTATGTGCGGCGAGGCAGCCGATATCTTGATTCGTCTGATACCGATTTATCAGATTTTGACATTACTATCAGAAAAGACGGAGATGTGGTTGTGGCTGAGGCAAGACAGAAACATTCAGGTTTTCGAATCTTCAGATCAATCTCGAACATTTCCATATCATTCCGCGCATATGTGCCTGAATACGCCCTGGCAGAAGGCCGAACCAGTGGTGGAAGTGTTTCTGCTGAACGCATCTACAATAATCTGAAGCTGACAACAAGCGGAGGCTCGGTAAATGTAAAAGATATTGAAGGGATGACCGAGCTTCGCACTTCCGGCGGCAGTATTCAAATGGAAAATGTTGCGGGAATTGTCAGTGCAAGAACCAGCGGCGGGTCAATTACCACTGATAATCTTTACGGAGAGGCCGACCTGAGGACTTCCGGTGGAAGTATTCGCCTGGATAATGTATCAGCAAAAATTTCTGCAAGGACGAGCGGCGGCAGTATCCGGGGTAATTTTTTGACTTTTTATGATGATATTGAGCTTAACACAAGCGGTGGAAATATCGTAATTGACCTTCCCGAAACGGAGCACTTCACTCTCAATTTAAGAGGCCAGAGGGTCAATACAAATCTCAGGAATTTCACAGGAGAGTTTGAAAGAAACAGAATTTCCGGCAAAATAGGAGATGGCGGCCCTGTTTTATCCGCACGCACATCCGGCGGCAGTGTCAGCTTAAATTATTAATATTTCGGCTTTTATTTAGTATTTTAGAAGCGCATACTCTTGGAGGTGCGCTTTTTTGTTTCAGGACAACCTTATCTTTTTACTTTTTCATTCAGAAAAGCTAAAATAGCGCCGTTAACAAAAACACGAAAACGAGGTGCATTATGGGGAATAAAGAATCGAACCAGGAACTGGAAGACTTTAAACCGAAGGGGGCTATCGCTTTTTTTATAGTGCTGATGGTTTTCTTTCTGATCATATGGTTCGCAATGTATTTCGAACTTTTAAGCAGGGGGTAAAATGGATAAATCAGAAAAAATTGCATTTACACTGAGCGGCTTGCTGCTTGTGGTTTTTTTCGGCGCCATTATGTACGCAGCCGTAGCCAAAGACATTGACGTTCCTACTTGTATTACCGATATGGATCCGTTTGAAAGGGATACACTTTTCCAGACCGGACCGGATACATATGAACTGCAGATGGTTGCCCGGATGTGGGCATTTCAACCTTCTACAGTTCGTTTGCCCGTTGGTTCAAAGGTAGACTTGTATTTAACGTCGCAGGATATCATCCATGGGTTTAAAATTGAAGAGCACAATGTAAACCTGATGGCGATACCGGGCGCGATAAATTATCTTCGCGTGAATTTTAATAAACCCGGTGAATTTCTTTTTGCCTGCCATGAGTTTTGTGGTGCGGCTCACCACACCATGGCCGGGCGGTTTATCATCGAAGAAGGGCTTGATGAGCCAGAAACGGAGGAGGACATCTGAAAATGAGTACTGATCTGTTTCGGTTTACCAAATCTTCAAAAACACTGAACGCCGTTCTCATTATTATCCCGATGGTTCTGCTTTTTATCGGGGTGTACGGCGGATTGATGCAAACCCTGTTCCGGGCCGGTATTATACAAAGCGACCCATTTGTGGGAGGTGATTATTACAAAGGCCTCACGTTTCACGGGGTTTTAAATGCTATTGTCTTTACCACATTCTTTGCGGTGGCTTTTGGGAATGCACTGGTTCCGTTTGCACTTAAAAAGAACCTGAACAGCAAAATTGCCTGGGCTTCAGGAATTCTAATGCTTGTGGGTTCGGTACTGGCCGCCATAACCATTCTGATGGGCGAAGCCACGGTACTTTATACATTTTATCCCCCGCTGAAGGCACACCCACTCTTCTATATTGGCCTTACGCTGCTTGTAATTGGTTCGTGGGTGGCATTTTATAACTGGATACCCATGTACCTTGAATGGCGAAAAGAGAATAAGGGCAAAAAAACACCGCTTTCGGTTGTAGGTATTTTTGCAACATTCATCATCTGGTTTATAGCCACACTTGCCGTAGCTGTTGAGATTCTGTTCATGCTGCTTCCGTGGTCGCTCGGCCTGGTGGATGAAATCAACGTAATGCTTGCAAGAACTCTGTTTTGGTTCTTCGGGCACCCACTTGTTTATTTCTGGCTTCTGCCCGCCTATGTAATGTATTATGTGTTTATGCCAAAAATGGTAGGCGGCAAGCTCTATTCCGACATGGCAGGACGGCTCGTGTTCATGATGTTTATTCTGTTTTCCATTCCGGTGGGTACACACCACCAGTACATGGACCCCGCCATTGGCGCGCAATGGAAACTGCTGCATGGTATTTTCACTTTTGCGGTTGCCCTGCCGAGTTTGATTACGGCATTTACACTGGCGGCCTCGCTCGAATATGCAGGCAAGAAAAATGGAGGAAAAGGCCTGTTCGGTTGGATGGCAAAACTGCCCTATTTTAACAAAGAAAACTGGTTTTTTCCATATCTGATTCTTGGCCTGTTCATCTTTATTTTTGGCGGAATTGGCGGCATCATCAATGCATCGTACCAGATGAATACGGTGGTGCATAACACGGCATGGGTGCCGGGACACTTTCATCTGACTGTGGCAGGCCCGGTAATGCTTGCATTTTTGGGAGGCAGCCTCTACCTGGTTGGCCAGTTCATGAACAAGGAGATCCGTTTGAAAGCGTGGGCTATGATTTCACCCTATGTTTACACGATAGGCCTGTTAATCATGTCATATGGGTTAAAAATCGGCGGTTTGATGGGAATGCCGCGGCGAACCAATACCGGCGCCTCGTATGCAAATCCCGACAGTGTGCTATATCAGGCCGACTGGATACCCTACATCGACCTAACTGTGATTGGCGGAGTGCTGATGTTTATTGGAATTGTAATCTACATCGTAAGCTTCTTTACAACAGTATTTTCTAAGAGCCGTTCAGACGATGAGGATGCCATGGTTACATTCCCGATTTCGGAACCGCTGCATGATGAACCGGCAACATGGCTAAGGAATTTCAAGCCATATATTATCATTGCAATTATCCTGATTGTACTCTCTTACACACCTGTAATTTATGATGTGATTCAGGCAACATACGGTGGTTCATTGCCATACCATCCGGACAGCCCGGTGCCGTTGCGCTGATATATGAGTGAATAAAGGAAAATTTATAGAATAATTTTTAAAAAGAACGTTGTGAGAAGCCTTTAGGTTTTCACAGCGTTCTTTTTTTAAGTTCTAATTCGGAAAAAATTTGTTCTATATTGATCAGCCGAAATCGTGCAGGTTTGTGTGGGTTAGAGCGATGCACTAATATTCCACCTAATAAGGGTGGACAAAGGGCTGAGATTACCCATAAAAATTTTTGTGCTGGTAATGATTTTTACTGTGCAAACAACCCGGCCTTGAATAAATTGGCGATACAGTGAATATGTAGATGCGCGAAAGAACAATTCGTTACCGGCCAAGTCTTTTGATTACAAGGTCAAACCGTGATGGACCATTCGAATTGTTCAGCGCAGCTACAATGAACGCGCCAATTTATTCACCGCCTTGATCTTTTGGTTCGTTTTGGATCAAGCCAAAATGAACAACAAATAACTTTAACGCTCTAAAACGTTGTGCTATAATAATTTTCAATTAAAAAAAAGAATTACATGGGCAATGTCAGGGATAAAGGGGGGTGTTGATACATAGCTATTGCACGTACATTTAACACCCCTCTAAATCTCCCCTTGTTAGGGGAGACTTTTTTGTCGCTCGTATATAGAATAACCAACACAAATCTGTCCGATTTCGTCGGATCATCACAAAGCAAAAATTTCAACCTAAACAGTTAAATCATGCCAGACTTTATGGCAACAATTTTCAGGCCACTCGCAATTTTGACCACACTTCTATTGATAATCACAGGTTGCGACCGTCTTGCTGTGCAAGACAATCTTGATGATGTAGAATATGAACTTGTTGATCAATTCGGGGATCCTGTAAATTTTCCTCGAAGCTTTGAGGGCAAGGTGATGCTGGTGGGTTATGTGTACACACACTGTCCGGACATCTGCCCGATGATTACCTACAACATGCGGGACGTACAGCGTGAAATCGATAAAAATGATGATTTCTTACTCGTCAGTGTTTCGTTTGACCCGGATCGTGATACACCCGAGGTTCTGTACACTTATGCTGAAAATTACCGTTTGGACCAGGACAACTGGCGGCTTTTAACCGGCGAGCGGAGTGAAATTGAAGCCATGCTGGAAAAATTGAGAATTTCTACTGTTAAAACGCCCACCCGCTTTACTGACGATAACACTCCGATCTACTTTATCGACCATACAGACAAAATTACTCTGATCGACAAATATGGCCAAATCAGGCGAACATATCTGGGAAGCGAAGTAAATTCCAAAGAAGTGGTTGAAGACGTTCGGGCACTATTAAAAGAATGACATAATCTGTATCTTTACCCGAATGTTAAATACGCTAAAGATGTTAATATCCGACAGCATAAATCAAAAACAATACTAATACAAAAATGAGAAAATTACTTTTCACTTCATTAATATTTGCACTGATGTTTGCATTTACGGCATGCAATGGTGAAGAAACTCCGGAAGCACCCGAAGAAGAAGTGGTGGATGATGGAGTCAGAACTATTGAAATTGTTGGCAACGACGATATGAAATTTGTTGTAAGTGAGCCTGCAGAAGGTTTGATTACCGGTGGCCAGGCTGGCGAATTTGTAATTCTTGAAGGAATTGAAGCCTCTCCCGGAGAAGAGCTTCGGATCCGGCTGACAACCATCAGTAACTTGCCTCCATCAGCAATGTCTCACAACCTTGCTATTGTTGACCTCGGTACTGATGTGGATTCTTTCGCAAGAGCCTCAATTACCGCACGAGATAACGAGTATATTGCCCCTGAGTATGAAGATCAGGTAATCGCAACAACCCGTATGCTCGGTGACGGCGAGACCGATACCATCACCTTTACAGTCCCGGAAACCCCGGGTGAGTACGACTATGTATGCACCTTCCCCGGACACTTTGCCGGAGGAATGGTCGGTATTCTCTATGTAGAGTAAATATTTGATCAGATAATAAAAAAGGCCATTCAGTATATAGCTGTCTGGCCTTTTTTTGTTGATGTAAACCGTGTTTATTTAAAATTTACGTAAACAGGCGTTTCTGATTTAGCAGAAAGTTCAGCAGCCTTTCCAAATGCTTTACGAACCACTTCATCAGAGGAGTTTTTTGCCAGTTCAATTGAGTTTTTTGCAGAAACATTCTCAGCGGTTGCAGCCGCACATGTTACCCGGATTTCCATCGGTGAATATATTCCCATAGAAAGAAATGTGACGAACTGGTTCATAAAACTTAACCGGGTTTCAACAACCGCTACACCATTAGTGCAGTGTTGTTCGGCACGAACAAGATCAGGCGGCACCAGGCCGGCAATAAATCCGGCTGCCCATTTTTGTTCGTACACTTCATCCGATGCTTCAAGGCCGGTTGTGATTCTTGCGTGATAGCATCCTGTTAGAAAGAAAGTTAGTCCAAAGAGTAGAATTGCGATTTTTTTCATGATTGGTTTGTTTTTTGGTTAGGATTCGGTGAATCACTTCTAAACTTAGAAAAAAGTCATTGATTTTCAAGATTCTTGGATGCACATAACTTACAAATCAAAACCGCTCAGATTCTTCAACAACAATATCCAGATTTTTGTCCAGATGCTCGACTACTCCAATGATGGTTTTCACGGCATTCACAAAAAAATCCGGGTTGATATTTTCAAACGTATCGGTTGGCTGGTGGTAGTGCTCATGGTCTTCAACCCCAAAGTAAATAAAAGGTATTCCTTTTTCATGAAATGCTCCGTGGTCTGAAGCCAGTGTCCAGTCTTGCGGCCACTCATCAGAATCGTATCCAAAAAGCACGCTGATGTTTGCATCAGTGGCAGCCTCTTCAACCAGCGGTTTTAGATATGGGTAATGGTAGGTGCCGACGGCATAAAGCTCATCTTCAAAATTGGTGCTGATCATATCCATATTCACATTCATCACCATTTGTTCAAGCGGCACAACGGGATTTTCAACAAAATGGCGGGCGCCTCCAAGTCCCTGCTCCTCGGCATCAAAAGCAATAAAGAGAATGCTGTTTTCAGGCTGTTCCTGGCTGAAATAGCGAATGGCGGCGAGTAAGCCGGACGTTCCAGAGGCGTTATCATCAGCGCCGTTATAAATTTCACCGTCCTGTACGCCAAGGTGATCGTAATGAGCAGTAAGCACAATAAAGCGATCGGGATTATCGGTGCCTTCAATATAGCCAATCAGGTTTACGGCATCTTCGAATGTAACCCCGGTGCGCGGATTTGTGTGGTCGAAGGTGTACCTGTATCCGGAGTTAAAAGCAGAGAGATCGTAATGCCTGAAACGATCTTCAATAAAATCCTGTGCCATACGGTTTCCCTCGGTTCCTGGCAGGCGGCCCTCAAGTTCGTCGGAAGCAAGATATTCGATGTCAGCCAGCAACTGCTGTTCATCGACAATGGTAAATTCTTCGGTATAATCTCTGACCTGCTGATCGCAGTTGGTCAAAAATAAAAGTAAGAAAACACAAATTGGGGTATATTTAAATAGATTCATTTCTCATTATTTTGGATGATATTATAATACCGTAATTTAACTCAGAATTATCGGGATTTCATCTGAATCAATAAAAAATTCTGATGAAACAGATTTCCTGATTATTCCGTACATAAATGTCACATTTCAGAAAAGTTGAATGTATCCTGATTGAAGTTTCAATTGATCCCTCAATCAATAAGATCTGATGACTACCGGCAGCGAAAAACAGAAAAACAGATTTGATAACCGTGATCAAGACCGGCTGTCGGGCTATTTATCCCGAAAAGATAACCGCCAGTCATTGCCGGAAAGGGACAATACTACGAGTAAATTTTTACTGATTGCTGTTGTATTGCTTTTGGGTATTTTCTTTGTTCAGGACATCAACAGATCCTTCACCAATCCGTTTCCTGCTGTTGTCAGCAGTATTTTTTCCAATCAGCCCTCCGAAGATCTCCTTAACCGTATGAATGCCCGAATGGTTGAAATGGGATACACAGATTTAAATCATGATGACCTTCGCGAATTGAGAAGTGAAGGAGTAACGGCAACCTATATTTCGAATGTGCGTTCACTGGGTTTTACCGAGCTTTCCCTTGATGATGCTGTAAGGCTGGCAAATGCCAACGTATCTTCGGCTTTTATGGCAATGATGATTGAGCTGGGATATGAACTTGATATCGATGATTTTATTCAACTTCGAAGGGCCGGTGTAACGGCTCATTTTACCAGCAATATACACGATCTTGGATATACCGACGTAACTCTTGAACAACTGATCCGCATGAGAAGAATCGGTGTTACGGCCTCTTTAATAGAACGCCTGCAGAATGAGCGCGGAGCAGATCTTCCGCTTGAAGAAATAATCCGATACAGAATCAGTAACCAATAAACATACTTTAGTAATAAAGAGAAAAGACTTCCGAAGTCTTTCAAATCTTTTTTTAAATCATCAATATTTTAACAGGTGAGGGTTTTTCAACAACACTGTAAGACTTCGGAAGTCTATCGCATAACCCGAAATAAAAAAGGCCGGAATCGTACAATCACTATCCGGCCTGTTTTTTGATTGGATTATCAAGAATTAATCTTCATTTAATGCCGCCTGAGCTGCTGCAAGCCTTGCAACGGGCACTCTGAACGGTGAGCAAGAAACATAATCCAGCCCCTGCTGGTAGCAGAATGTTACACTACGCGGTTCTCCTCCATGCTCGCCACAAATTCCAACTTTTAATTCAGGCTTGGCTTTACGTCCGTTTTTTGTAGCCATCTCAACCAGTTGACCCACCCCTTCAATATCGAGCACCTGGAAAGGGTCTTCCTGAAGGATTCCTTCTTTCAGGTATTCACCCAGGAATTTTCCGGCATCGTCACGGCTGTAGCCAAAGGTCATTTGGGTAAGATCGTTAGTACCAAACGAGAAAAATTCAGCATCCCTGGCAATTTGATCTGCCACAAGTGTTGCTCTTGGAATCTCGATCATTGTACCAATCTTATAAAATATTTTGTCACCAAACTCTTCAAAAATAGCTTTTGCAGTTTTTTGAATAATCAATTTCTGAGACCTGAATTCCTGCGGAGTACCGATAAGCGGAATCATGATTTCGGGAATCACCTTAATGCCCTCCTGTTTCAGTTCTAAAGCAGCTTCGATAATAGCCCGGGTTTGCATTTCAGTAATTTCAGGATAGGTGATTCCAAGACGGCAACCTCTGTGGCCAAGCATCGGGTTGAATTCCTTCAGGCCTCTTACTTGCTGAGCAAAATTGGTTGGGCTTACCCCAAGTTCTTTTGCAATTTGATTGAGTTCTTCTATTTCTTCTGGCAAAAACTCGTGCAGCGGAGGATCGAGCAGGCGAATGGTCACCGGCTTGCCCTTCATTACTTTAAAGATTTCTTTAAAGTCTTCTCTTTGATACGGGAGCAATGAAGCAAGTGCATCTTTCCTGTCTTCGACGGTGTTTGCAACAATCATTTTGCGAATGGCAAGAATTCGTTCATCGCCAAAGAACATATGCTCGGTTCGGCAAAGTCCGATACCTTCAGCACCAAACTCGATGGCGCGTTTTGAATCCTCAGGTGAATCGGCATTCGTGCGGACATTCATTTTTCTGAATTCATCAACCCAGGTCATAAATCTTCTGTAGTCATCATCGAGTTCGGGTTTGATGACATCCTTTCGGCCTTTAAATACAGTGCCTTTTGCGCCGTCTATGGAAATCCAGTCGCCTTCTTGAACGGTTACCTTTCCATTGGTGAACGATCGTTGTTCGTAATCAATAATAATATCACCACAACCCGCAACACACGGCTTGCCCCATCCACGGGCAACAACGGCGGCGTGGCTGGTCATGCCTCCGCGGGATGTGAGAATTCCTTCTGCTGCCGACATTCCGCCCACATCCTCAGGGCTTGTTTCTATGCGCACTAAAATTACGGGATCTTCACTTTCAGCAGCTTTTTCTGCATCATCTGAGTAGAAAACCACCTTGCCCACTGCGGCACCCGGTGATGCAGGCAAACCTACACCCAGTATAGCTTTTTGATCTACATTATCTTCATCTATCTGAGGATGTAACAGTTGGTCGAGATGGATGGGCTGAACATGGGTTTTAACCGCTGTTCTTTTTTCGATGAGTCCTTCATCAACCATGTCTGTGGCAATTTTTATAGCTGCGTGCCCGGTGCGCTTTCCGTTTCTGGTTTGCAAAATGTAGAGTTTTCCGCGCTGAATGGTAAATTCTATATCCTGCATATTACCATAATGCTTCTCAAGAAGATGCCCCCATTTTTCCAGCTCATCATAATCTTCCGGCATTATATCTTTCAGTTCAATAATGTCTCTTGGGGTTCTGATTCCAGCTACTACATCTTCTCCCTGGGCATTGATTAAAAACTCACCATAGAGTTTATTTTCCCCGGTTGAGGGATTTCGTGTAAAGCAGACTCCTGTTGCGCAGTCATCACCCATGTTTCCGAACACCATAGCCTGAACATTAACAGCCGTTCCAAGCAATCCGGTTATATGGTTAATCTTTCTATATTTAGCAGCTCTGTCGCTTTCCCATGATTCAAATACGGCATTAACTGCCCATTCGAGTTGTTCGTATGCGTCTTTAGGGAACATATATCCTGTTCCTTTTCGGTAAACAGCTTTGTAGCGGTTCACCAGCTCTTTCATATCTTTGGTATTCAGATCGGTATCTTCAACTACATTTCGCTCTTCTTTCAAGGCTTCAAATGCCGATTCAAAGTCATCATTCGGAATGCCCATCACCACATTTCCAAACATATGGATAAACCGGCGGTAGCTGTCGTAGGCAAAACGTTCGTTATTGGTATTATTAGCAAGTGCTTCTACGGTGCGGTCGCCTATACCGAGGTTTAGAACGGTATCCATCATGCCCGGCATAGAAACAGCAGCACCGGATCGTACTGATAGCAAAAGCGGCTGTTCGGAGTCTCCCAGTTTCGCATCCATTACATTTTTAATAAATTCAACCCCTTCCTTTACCTGCTTTTTGAGGTCTTTTGGCCACTTTTTATGAATTGAGTAATAATGACAAGCTTTAGTTGAAATAGTGAAACCCGGCGGTACCGGCAGCCCTATAGTAGACATTTCGGCAAGATTAGCTCCTTTACCACCCAGAAGTTCTTTCATGGTTCGATCGCCATCGGCAGATCCTTTGCCAAATTTATAAACATATTTTTCTTTCATCTCTTCCTCTTTATTTTGTGATTAAATTTTTTACTAAAACACAATCAATATAAGTTTATCACACTAATATAATAGAAATGTGAAGTTAATTTATGGATAGATTACCGACATTTCCACATAAGCGAAATATGTGCTCCTCTATGGTAGTTAGTTGCAGTAGATGATGTTGAGAAGACTGACAATAATCTTGCTTTACAGGTTTTAGCATTCATAATTAGCATTCAACAAAACACTATTTTTGCATAAGTGCAATAAGGATGTTCCCCATGCCTGTATCAGGTTCAGCCCGAAATTTCAAAAGTTTTGCTGATTTCAGGTGTATTTATTCCTGCTAAATCAGTATTGAATATGCAATCTGCAGTACTAATTTTTTTCAAACCGGCAACACTCTATTTGAATCAGATTTGGCGCCTCCCTATTTTGAGCGCTATTAATATTAAAAAACTTGTTCTGCCAAGAACTTCGTGGGTAATTGGCGATACCACTAAATCATGGTTACTGTCAACTTTAAAACACCTTCTTAAAAATTTTCGCCCTGCTACCCACAGAGTTTCTGATAGAACCAAAAAACTAACTTGTTTGCTTTTATGAAATTGAAAATGCCCCATACGCTCACACTTCTTTTCTTTTTAATGGTGGCGGCATTAATTGCAACCTGGATTATTCCGCAGGGAGCATTCGAAACGGAAGTAGTTGACGGGCGTGAAGTGGTTGTTCCGGGAACGTTCGAGGTAGCAGAAGACGGAGAGCTTCTCAACCCGATGTCTCTATTTACAGCAATTCCGCGGGCTTTTGCTGCAGCACAGGATATCATCTTTTTCCTGTTCATCATAGGCGGGGTGATGGCGGTTATCCGCAGAACCGGGGCCATTGATGCTCTGCTCGGACGCCTGCTCGAGAACCTCGGCGGCAGGCCCGGCACACTGATTTTTATTGTGGTGTTTGTTTTTGCGCTTGCATCGAGCGCGGTGGGGGCTTCGGCCGAATATATCCCATTTGTGCTGATATTAGTTGCACTGTGCCGAAGTATGAATATGGATACAATGACCGCAGTTGGAATTATAGTGGCGGGTTATGGAATTGGGTATGGCGCTGCTGCTTTTAACCAGTACACGGTAGTGGTGGCACAGGGTGTGGCCGGCCTGCCAACGTATTCCGGAATGGAAGTTCGCCTGGCTATCATGGTTCCGTTTGTGATGATAGGCGCACATCACATCTGGAGCTATTCTCGAAAGGTGCAGGCATCGCCGTCGAATAGCCTGATGTCCGGCATTGATCCGCCTGATGCAGGTGCCCCGCCAAAGGAGTATCCTGCACTGACTCTCACACATATTTCCATTCTTGTGGCATTTATCCTGGCACTGGGTATTGCGGTGTACGGAATCCGCACCCACGGTTGGTACCTGACCGAGCTTGGAGCAGCATTCCTGATTCTTGGAATTGTTGCCGCTGTAATTGGCCGGATCGGTCCAAGCCTGATGGCAAAAGAGTTTGTAATTGGCGCCCGCGAACTAACCGAAACAGCGTTGCTGGTAGGTGTGGCACGTGGCATTGCCCTGATTATGGAGGATGGTGAAATCCTGCATACCATTGTAAATACACTGTCAGTACCGCTTGGAATGGTGGGACCGGAACTCTCTGCTGTAGGTATGATGATTATGCAGACCATCCTGAATTTATTTGTACCATCGGGCAGCGGCCAGGCATTTGTTACAATGCCGCTTATGGCGCCGCTGAGTGACATCCTCGGTGTATCGCGACAGATTGCGGTTCAGGCATTCCTGTTCGGCGATGGTTTCGCCAATATGATTGTACCGACTAATGCCGTGTTAATGGGCATCCTGGGGATGGCCGGTGTTCCTTACGATCGCTGGTTCCGGTTCTGTATGCCCTTAATTTTAAAACTACTGGCCTTTGCTGCTGTTTGTATGGTGGGAATGGTGATGTTTGGTTTCTCCTGATTGGGTAAATTCCAAATCACAAATTCCAAATTCCAAACTGCTTTACATTCAAATCCGATATCGATCTTAAATCTGGGGGAAAAAATTTTATTTGAAATGTTTAAGTTCTGCGTCGCCAATTTTTTGGAATTTGGAATTTATGGAATGTAATTGGATCCTGTTTAAATAAAGAAACCTCACAAAACAATAACTAATGATCTTCTTTTGGGTCGTTATCCTTTACCTCGCCCTGCTAATGGGCATCTCCGTGTGGAAAAGCCGGGCTATTAAAAACCAGGAAGATTTTATGGTGGCGGGGCGGAAGGTGTCGACACCAAAGCTGGTAGGAACACTGCTTTGTACCTGGTTGGGATCGGGAACACTGCTGGCCGGGGCGGGCCTTGCTGCACGGGTTGGCATTTCTGAATTGTGGCTGGCGGCGGGCGCTTGGATCGGGATTGTGATCGTGTTCTTTCTGGCAGGTCGTGTCCGTCGAATTGCCCAATACACGGTGCCGGACATTCTCGAGCTTCGTTACAACAAATACGCCCGCATTCTCGGAACTATCGTGATCGTGATTGCCTACACCACTATTGTGGGTTACCAGTTCCGGGGCGGAGGGTTTGTACTCAACCTGGTGGCTGGTATCCCCGAGTGGCAGGGAGTACTTTTAACTGCCGGATTTATTATCGCCTTTACCGCATTTGCCGGTATGCTCTCCATCGTATCGGTGGATATTATCAACGGGGCGGTGATTACACTTGCGGTTCTGGTGGCCGTTCCGCTTGTATTTTTTAATCTCGGTGGGATGGATTTTGTAACAACCGAACTGGACCCCGCTCTCTTCAGCATAACAGGCGGACAAAACTGGATTTGGGTGATGGGCGTCTTTTTCCCAACCTTTTTACTGCTGCTGGGTGAATCGAATATGTACCAGAAGTTCTACTCTGCCAAAAATGAAAAATCGGCAAAAAATGCGGTTATATTTTGGGTGATTGGTACCATCATCATCGAAACGGCGATTGCTTCGCTCGCCATCCTGGCGTTCAGCCATTTTAACGCGATCGATCCATCAAGCATCATGCATCTTGCTGTTGAAGACAGTGAACGCATCATTCTGCATGCAGCACGTTTTGGAACCGAGATCGGGATTCCGCTTGCCGGCGGATTGCTGCTGATCTGCGCCGCCGTGGCTATCATTACATCCACCGGAAACAGCTTTCTTCTGACACCCTCAACGAATTTGACACGCGATATCTATCAACGTTTCATCAATCCAGATGCATCCGAAAAGGTAATCGTTCTATTCCAGCGGCTGATGGTGCTGAGCCTCGGTATTGTGGCCTGGCTGCTGCTCACGCAGTTTCGCACTATTCTCGACATGGCTTTCACCGCTTACACCATGATCGGCGCCGGGCTCACCCCCGCACTACTCGCCGCATTCCTCTGGAAACGGGTTACCACGGCAGGCGGGGTAGCCTCAATAGCCACCGGAATGGGTGTCACATTGATCATCACAATTATCAACTCTATTCGGGCTGAACCTTTGATTCCCTTCGATTACATCGTACTGCCGGCAGCGGGACTATCTATTCTTGTACTGATCTTTGTTTCACTTCTCACGAAACCCGATCCCAAAGAAAAATGGGAGATGTTCTATGAGGAAGATGTGGAGCTGAGTGATGCGATTGAGGAGTTTAGATAAATGGATTACCCTTTAACGATATCGACTATCTCCTGTTTTGTACGCTCAGTCGACACTACTAATTTGGATACAATAATATCAATCGTTTAGTAGGATTCATTTTTAGATTTGGGTCATGCAATCCAATGAATGATAAATTCTTTCCAAAAAGAGATTAGCAACCATTCTTGAACTAAAACCTGTACGGTTTTGCCCTGGAATCATTCCCGGTAACCCCTCGAATATAATATTATGCTTTGACAGGCTTAATGCCTCGGGGTCTTTTCTTGTTACTCTGATCTCCCCCGGGTTGCGCTCCATCATTCTTGCTTCGCAATTCTGATTGCCGCTTCACCCGGGGCTATAATTTCGGTCATCCCTGCCGGGATTTTTTCGGTCCATGTACCAAAACAAATTGTCCTTCAATTTGAGTAAACCAAATCTGCGAATTCATTGTGTAAGTCACCAATGAGAGTAACACCAAGCTCCGATAGGAGTGGCCGATATTATAGCAAAGCCATCCCTTTTCGGGGTAATCCCGGATAAGTGAGAGCTGAAAAACGCCACTGCGTTTGAACACGAGCGCAGTCCGGGGATTAGTGAAGCAATCAAAAAGTCCCGAGGCAAGGAATGAAGAAAAGGCAACAAACAGTATCGAAGGGATTGGACAGGTTTGCTGAATTCAGAAACCCCAAAGCTGTTATCCGGATCAGAGATCTGTCGAATTTGGGTCATGCAATGCACAAAACAGGAAGAATTTAAATAACCGGATTACCCTTAAACGATATCGACTATCTTTTCCCGCGGCTTTTTTCTACAGCCTTAATGATTTCAGGGAATCGCGGATGGTTTCGAACAGGCTTCATTATGCTCGGATAAAGATGATAAATGGAGAGTGTGGGCCAATCATCCCAATCGTCAATTTTTAAAAAGTGCTGAACGGCAATTTCAGAGTCTCCTGTAGCTGCGTGAATAAGCCCAACTGCGAACTGATTCCCGCCTCTTTTAAAACCCTCCAAAATGTTTTTTACTTTTTCACTTTCACCCAAAAAGTGATAGCAAAGCGCCTCGGTTGCTAACGGCCCAACACCTGCCCAGGGTGAGCTCAGATTGTGCAGAACGGAAGCTGCTTCGGAATATCGCTCAAGTTGATAGAGTGCCAACCCTTTATAAAATTTGGGTGTCGCCCATTCGGGCTGGATTTCAAGTGCACGCTCCGCTTCTGATAAGGCTTCTTTTGTAAATCCATTGTACGTCAATGAAACTGATAAATTACTTACCGCTTCGGGAGAGAGCGGGTTCAACTCTACAGCTTTTCGGGCACTTTTGAGGGCGAGTACGGCTTCGCCCAGTAACTGGTAATTCCAGCTCAGCCAGTTGTGAGCTTCCGCATAGCTGGGCTGCAATTCCACAGCTTTATTGAGCGCACGTATCGAATCAGCACCATCATGACGATTTGAATGTAACAACCCGAGAGAGGCATAAGCTTCTGCAAGTGATGGGTCAAGCTTTAAAGCCTTGTTGATAGCTTTTTCAGCTTTTGGCAGAGTTTTATCTGCAGATTTATGGCCGTAGTCGTATAAAAGTGCCAGGGCGTCAGACAGGCCCACCCAGGCAAGGGCGTAGTCCGGGTCCAGTTCAACAGCCTGGTTAAAGTAATGCAGTGATCTTTGCATACTCTTTTTTGTACGCTGATCAAGCTTCAGCCTGCCCATCGTATAAAATCGAT
>SLPZ01000115.1 GCA_007131725.1 Balneolaceae bacterium | reverse complement strand
TATGTAGAATTGGTAAGCCCGTTTTTATCCAGAAAAATGATTGAAACAATGAGAGGCTTTCCTCAAAAAATCAGAATAAATAAAGACATATTTAAAAATATTGTAGATGATTTAAGCCCCGATATTCCATATGCAAAAGAAGAAGCTACAATTTCCAAAGCGAGAGTTCTTCGTGAACCGGAGATAGCCGAGTATCTGAAAAAAAAGCTCTCCTCCGATTTTGCCCGAAACCTGCTTGGATCTGAATTTATGGATTATATCGTGCAGCGAATCAAATCAAAAGAAGAGAAAGAGTACAGAGAAAGCTTAATCTTGAAACTCAAAAAAACCTTCCAGGTATTTGTTTACGATAACTTTCCCGATTTCATCATGTATTATTATGAGAAATTTCGTGACAATCCCAGGCTGGATGATAATGTTTTGGCGTTTCGGGTATTCATGATTGTGCGAATGAATGAAATTTTGAAGGAAGACAGCCGCACAATAGAAGATCAATAAAAATGAGCTGGCCGTTTTAGAGGAATTATAAGTTTTTGACCCGGCCAAAACGGATTCAGGAAAAATCACCTTTTTTATTTATCCGAATTGCTGTAGTATCCTGTCATGCAAAAAAAGAGCACCCGTGTATGTTTTATTTTTAATCCCGTGGCAGACCGCAACCGGTCTTCGCAGTATATGGACTGGCTGAACAACGAGGCACAAAAGCGTTGGGAAGTTTTTGAAATAGACATCACACAAAAGAACCAGGATATAGCCGGGCTTGCCAGGGAAAAATCTGAAAGCTTTGATGTGGTGGTTGCTTGCGGTGGCGACGGAACCATCAACCAGGTTGTGAACGGAATTGTGGGCACTGATACAACTCTTGGCGTACTCCCGATTGGATCAGGCAACGATTTTGTAAAAACACTGAATCTGAACAGAACCCTGCCGGAGTGCCTTGAAATAATTTATAATAACCATCTGACCGAAATTGATCTGATCCGTTATGAAGGCGATTGTAATGGATGGTGCGCCAATACCATCGGAATTGGACTGGATGGATGGGCCAATTATTATGCGCGTAATTACAAATTTCTGCGGGGGCATGCCGTGTATGTGCTCGGCGCCCTGAAAGCTGCATTCACGTTTCGCGGTTCCCGAATGGATTTGAATATTGACAATGTTCATAACAACGGGAAGTACCTGATGATTACCGTTTGCAACGGTAAATGGGAAGGTGGCAATTTTTATATTGCGCCTGACGCGGATATGACCGACGGGCTGCTCGATTTGTTGACCATTAACACTATCCCGCTGCACAATGTTCTTACGTATCTTCCCCGGTTCAGATGGGGACCATCTCCAAATATGAAGGGCGTTAAATCAAGAAAATGCAAACGTCTGGAAGTTACATCAGATATTCCCCTCGCTGTACACAGCGACGGTGAACACCTTTCTAAAAACGTGACAAGTTTAACACTATCAGTTAAAAAGAAAATGCTTTCGGTATTAACACCCGGCAATTATTGAATCTGATAGTACTCTTCGTAAACGTAATTCCAGAGACCGGCAAGGTCGGAGCCTTTATTATGCGGATTTTTTGAAGTGGATGACTTCATCGCATCGATGCAAGCTCTCTCACGGGCGTGATGAATAGCTTTTAACTGATGCTTGGTAGGATTGTCAATCATCTCTTCAAATTTTTCTTTTTCGGAAACATCAGGCATAACAAAAAAATTGATTCGTAATATATTGTAAATATTCCTCTTTCTTAAAAATGGGAGAAGTTTTAACTAATTCAAGTTTTTATTCTCCGCCTTATTTCATCTGCATAATGTAGTAACGAATAAACAGAGGTAAATGTTGCGTTTTATGAACTTAATCCGTATCAAATACTGAATACATGTCCTATTTTAACTATCAGTTTGGAGTCAATTTTCACAAATTGAGAACAGAAATTATTGTGATGATTAGAACATTACTGAGAAGCTCAGACTCACAATTTCTATATTGAATAATGACTAAATTTTGCAATTCCACCATTCTGAATAACCAAATGACTGAAATAATCGGTAAGTGGTTTTAAAACTAACTACAAAAATCTTTTATGATAGAGAATAAACGACTCAAAATGCATCCTGACGGTCCAGAATTTTCCACTCTTTCTGCAGGATTCTGGCGTCTTTATGAATGGGATATGGCTACATCAAACCTGATCGATTTCATTGAAACGGCCCTGGAACTGGGCATCACAACATTTGACCATGCCGATATTTATGGTGCTTACACCAACGAGGCCACATTCGGCAAGGCTCTGGCCGAACGCCCCGATTTGCGTGAACAGATGGAGCTGGTGAGCAAATGTGGAATTTGCCTGGTAACCGATAACCGGCCGGAGCACAGAATTCAGCACTACAATACCACGGCAGAACATATCCGAAAATCGGTGGAAGCATCTTTGAAAAACCTTCGAACCGAATATCTCGACCTGGTACTCATCCACAGGCCGGACCCTCTGATGGATGCATCCGAAATGGCTGATATTTTCATGACACTCATTGATGAGGGAAAAATCAGGCATATGGGAGTTTCCAACTTCACACCCTCTCAGTTTGATTTATTTCAAAGCAAACTGGATGTGCCGCTCATAACCAACCAGGTGGAGTGTTCTCTACTGCACACCGATCCGATTTTTGACGGCACATTTGACCAGGCTCAGAAATACAACGCATCTCCCATGATATGGAGTCCGTTTGCCGGTGGCGGACTCTTTACTGGAAATACACCACAGGCGCAACGGGTCAGGAGTGCACTTGATGAAATGACAAAAAAATATGATACAACATCAGATCAGATAGCCCTTGCCTGGCTTTTGGCTCTGCCTTGTAAGCCTCAGCCCGTACTGGGAACCGGCAAAAAAGAACGGCTGATTAGTGCGTCCGGAGCTCTGGAACTGAACCTTGATCGTCAGGATTGGTTCAGCCTCCTGGAAGCCTCCAAAGGGGACCCGGTGCCATAATCAAAATTGCATGAACAAGTCTCAGAATCTTTGACATCGCTGCCAATTTCCGTAATTTTAAATTTTGTTAACTACCCTGCAGATTGGCTCAAAACAATTCAATAACAGGCAAAAATAGTAACTGAACAAGGTATAAATTCTCTTTATGGATCTTTTTGACAAACTGGAAATACGAAGCTCACCCCTCGGCCCATTTACCTCAGACGGATATGGATATTACACCTTCCCGAAACTGGAAGGTCCGCTTGGCCCCGAAATGAAATTCAACGGAAAAGACGTGGTGGTCTGGAGCATCAACGACTATTTGGGCATTGGCGCCAATGAACACATTAGACAGGTTGATGTTGAAGCCACAAAAAAGTATTCCCTCAGTGCCCCGATGGGAGCCCGCCTGATGACCGGAAACTCGGATGAGCATGAAGCCCTTGAGCGGGAACTGGCTGATTTTGTACACAAACCGGAAGCATTTCTCCTCAATTACGGATACCAGGGTATCATGAGCGTGATTCACTGCCTGGTAGACCGAAACGACTTTTTGATTTATGATGGGCTGAGCCATGCCTGTATAGTAGACGGAAAACAGCTTGCCATGAGTGAGACCTCCGTTTTTAAACACAATGACATCGATGGGCTTGAACGGCAGCTAAAACGGGCCACAGGCCGAATGAAACCTAATTCATCCATTCTGGTGGTAACGGAAGGTGTTTTCGGGATGACCGGGGACCTCGGCAAGCTAAAGGAAATTGTTGCACTGAAAGAAAAGTACGACTTCCGCCTATTGGTGGATGATGCCCACGGTTTCGGCACTTTGGGTAAAGACGGTTCCGGAGCGGGTACTCACCTTGGCTGCCAGGATGGCATCGACATCTATTTTGGAACCTTCGCCAAGGCCGTGGCCCTGATCGGTGCATTTGTAGCTACCGAACCAAGAGTCAAAGAATTTCTGAAAGCCAACGCCCGCAGCCAGATTTTTGCGAAAAGCCTGCCGCTTCCCATTGTGGCCACTGCAAGAGAACGAATCCGGCTGATACGGGAAAATCCCCAGTGGCGAGAGAAACTCTGGGAAAACACCCTTAAACTTCGCAACGGGCTCAAAGAAATTGGTTATAACGTTCTGCCATCCGAAAGCCCGGTAACCCCGGTCCTCACAGAAGGCAGCACCGAGCTTGCTCAAACCATTATGCGGGAAATGCGCGATAAACACGGTGTATTTGTCAGTGGCGTGGCTTATCCCGTTGTACCGAAAGGCATGGTTTTGATTCGTCTCATCCCGATGGCGTCCCATACCGACGCACATATCGAAAAAACTCTGAAGGCGTTCGAGGCCATTAAGCCGATTGTTTATCAAAATGTTGATGAAGGAGTAACTGCCTGATTTATTACAGTTTTTACAAATCAGCAGAGACGGTTTTACATGCAACTTTTGTAAATTGACTGTATGAAGAAACTGCACCACCTCATTTGCATTCTATTCGTCACTTTTTACCTCATCGGATGCAGCGATTCTGCATCTGACGATACAGAGCAATACGGAATTTTCCCCGCTGAAAATCTTAATGAGGCTCGAAAGTATGCGGTTTCTGAAAACGGCAACAGCGCTCTTTTGATCTGGCATGACGGCGAGCTAATCATGGAAGAGTACAACTCCATGGATAGCCAAACCTATCACCCGATATTCAGCGGAACAAAAAGTCTTGCCGGACTGATGGCAGCACTCGCTGTTCGTGATGGCCATTTCACATTCGAAACGGAGATGTTTGATCTGATCGAAAGCTGGGAGCCAAACACGGAACGTGGAAAAATTACGGTTGCCCAGCTATTAAATCTTACCTCAGGGATTGAAACCGCATCGGCCGGGTCTTATCTGAATCAGACCCCCGATGTTTGGCTGAATGCAGAAATGGCATTTGAACGGGGAACCAGGTTTGCATACGGTCCCACACCATTTTACCTTCTGGCTTATATTTTTATGGAAACGCTCAACATCAACCCTGTGCAATATCTGAACCGGGAGCTGTTTGATCCGCTTGGTTTGAGGCATCCGCAATGGCAACTCAATCTGCCCGGTCAGATACCAAATTTATCCTTCGGTGCAGAATACACGCCCACAGACTGGCTCCAACTCGGCCTGTTTCTGCTGAATGAAGGTAGTCTTGACGGCAACACTCTCATCCCACAAGAAATATTCTCGCGCCTGTTACAGCCAACGGAAGCTGCACCCGATTACGGAATAACGTTTTGGCTGAATGAAAATGTTTCCGGAAAAGAACAACCTACAACCCATTATTCTGGCTATCCTGAATCCAGCACCGGCCGGCTGAGCATTTCTGACCATCTGCCTGAAGATGCCTATATGAAATCCGGGTTGTTTGGACAGAAATTGTATGTGGTTCCCTCACTCAGCCTGGTGATTGTCCGCCTGGGGCCGCCAAATCACTCCTTCAGCGATCGCGAATTTTTCAGCCGTCTGATGCGAAATGTTTCCACGCCTGCAATTTGATTCGTTTTATACAATTCGATTCGTATATTTTTTTCCAATCTGAACCGGCGGTTTTTGGTTTTCTCAACCGTAATCTCGAATCGTGATTAATACAGGAGATTCCGGGTCAAGCCCGGAATGACGTAATTTGCAGTTTTTCCCTTATTCAAAACTCACATAAATACATAAAATTAACCCAATTTTTATGAACCGATTAGCTATCACTCTGTTGCTGCTTTTTTTCGTTGTACCCGGTTACGTTCAATCCCAAAATGTTCCGGAAAACTTAACTCTTGAAGACATCTTCCACGAACCGGTGCTTCCGGGAATCAGGCCGAACATGAATTTTATATCGGATGATCAAACCAGAATTTTCTTTTCCTGGAACGACTCATCCTACTACGAAACCGGCTTGTACTCTATCGATATGAATGGAAATGATTTGCGTGAAGAAGATGATGAGGTTCCACGACCGATTCATTCACCCGATGGCAGCCGAATCGCCTTCACAAAAGACGGTAGCATTTACATCGCCAATGCAGACGGATCAGATGAGCAAAAAATTGTCTCTACACAAGAAAATGAATTTGGCCTGACATGGTCTCCCGACAGCAAGAAACTGGCATTTGTCCGTTCCGGTGATGTGTGGGTCACAAATGTGGAAAAACCCGGCATTCACCAGGTTACCAAACAAGATGGAAACAGCCCCGGTTTTTCACTCGATGGCTGGGCCGGTAATGATAAGTTGATTGTCCGGCAAACCGATTTTTCCGATGCCCGAACCATCTATTTTCCGGAATATGTGGATGAATTTGTGGTGCCCGGCAGAACCACACGCGGCATTCCGGATGTTTCACTTTTTGTAGCTTCTATGGACACCACTGCTCTCGACACATTGATCACCGGAACCCACCGCTCCTCAACCGGGGCATCAAACAGCGGGCAATTTGTGGCTATTGATTATGCCGATCCCGCCCTGAAACACAGAAAATTGATTGTTCACGACCTTCATAACGAACAAAATAATGTGGTTTTCGAAGATTCAACAGAAGGATGGCTGCATCACACCTACTTTTCTTTTGCCCCGGAAAGCGACAAAATCATGTTCCTGTCCGAACAGAGCGGATGGAACCACATTTACACGGTAAATCCTGACGGCACGTCACTCACACAACACACCCGCGGAAATTATTATGTGCCATGGGCGCGGTGGACTGACGACAACACCATAGTATTTGCCAGTAATGAAGAAGATTTTGGCGAGCGGCACATTTACACGCTGGACATAAATAACAGCGCAATAGAAAAACTGACAAACAAAGAGGCCTATCGTTATCAATTCAGGTTAACCCCTGACCGGCAGCAACTGATTTATGCCAAAACCTATTTTAATGAACCATATGATCTGTTCAGGCTGGATTTGAATAATCCGGGTGATGAAATCCAGATCACAAACTCAGTGCCCGGCCGGTTTTATGAATTTGACTGGCAGACTGAAGATTACATCCACTTTATCGGGAGAGACGGGGAAACCACACTGGCTATGTCCGTGCTTTATCCGCAAAATTTTGATGAATCTGAAAATTATCCCGTTGTGGTATTTGCACATGGCGCCGGTTCACTACAAAATGTCTACAAAGGCTGGTCGAATAATTACTGGCGCGAATACATGTTTCATCAATATCTTTTGCTGCACGGTTATGTTGTGGTTGAAGTGGATTTCCGCCACAGCACCGGCTACGGGCGCAAATTTCGCGAAGATGTAACCAACTGGATGGGCAAGTACGAAACGCAGGATATTGTGGACGGGCTCGACTGGCTTCAGGATAACTGCAGCGGCTGCCTTGATCTTGACCGGGTGGGAATTTACGGCGGAAGTTATGGCGGCTTTATGGCTTTATATGCCCTCACCGATAAACCGGACCGGTTCCATGTCGGAGCAGCCCTCCGAAAAGTGACCAACTGGCGCAACTACTATTACGCAAATCCCTGGTACACCCTGCCTCGCCTGGGCGACCCCGAAGAAGTGCCTGAGCATTATGACCGAAGCTCACCCCTCACTTATGCACCGGAACTGAAACGGCCCGCATTGCTTCTGCATGGTTTGATCGATGATAACGTCGGAGCCCAGGATGCTTTCCAATATGCCGAAGAGCTGATCCAAAACGGAAACACCAACTTTGAGATGATGATCTACCCGAGCGAACGGCACGGTTTCACCAGTCCGCACTCTTGGTATGACGAGTATTACCGGATTTTTCACTTTTTTGAGGAGCATTTGAAGTAAACCTGGTTATGATAGCATGGATCCCCGAGGCAAGTTCGCGGGGATCCATGTTTTCCATCAATTATTCTAACCCGAATAAATTCCTAACCGAATGATGCTTCCGGTGAAACAGCCAGACTACAATCAGCCCGAAAACAAATGTTGAAAGTGCCGTTTCAATCATATGACTGAAGCGCACAGATGCATCGGGCATCAGCGGATTTTCAAGGATATGGCCGACATTCATCGGGAGACTGAAAAATGCACCCACCAGGATTGCAGTTGGCCATACCTTCCAATTCGATCCGAAAATTACCGGCAGCGCACAAAGCACCCAGATCCAGGAACGCCCGATTTGCAGCAAAAACAGTCCCGGATTATCCTTCATGCTGTGAAAGGTGTGCTCCCAAAAAGGTGTAATCTCGCCGGGACTGCCATAAAATGCACGTAAATCCGGGTTTTGCCAGGCAATGTAATATCCCGCCAGCCAATAAAGTATTATATATAAAAAGGCAATCAGTGCCAGTTTCCAGGCCCACTGCGTGGCCGGTATATTTTTTAAAGAAATAGGCTCAGCGGTTTTGTTTGGCCGGCCTTTTCCCAAAATCCAGACAGCAAGCGGCACGAAAATAAACGCTGTTGGCGCTCCCATCAAAAAAAGCCGTGGCATCAATGCTGCGTCAACCGTCAGATCAGACAGGAAAAACCATGTCTCAATTTGAGTCAGAAATGTCATTACTCCATAATAGGAAAGCGACAGGGCCAGCATCAATTTCCAGCCGCTCCAGCGTGAACTCAAAATAAGCGCCATCACAATCACAGCATTCACGAGCGATATGATGAGCAATCCCAATTCACCGGATACAAGCCCCGGGTCTGACGGGTCATCTGGAATAAAACCGGAAACGGCCATTGAACCAATAACAAAAAAGATGCTGTAAAGCACCGTCAGCAGAAGGAGCTGCAAAATTCGTTTTAAAATCAGCTTGATATTCATTTATTCATTTTCAGGTTAATAATTATTCCCACAATCAAAAGAGATGCAATGAATTACAATCATTTCGATGCTCTGAAAAAAATGTAGAAATTATTACAGAATTCTTTGTGAAGATTCATAAATATTGTTGTGGCTGTAAATCAGCAGAACCAGTAATGATTTGAAATGATTGATATTTTTAATTTTATTTAGAGAGAGTTCTTTTAAATACTTGTCTTTTAATGAAACCGTCTTATCATGAAAGTTTATAGCTCTCTGACCAAATCAATATTATTCCTATCCATGTTCTGTCTTTTTGCTGCCTGCCAGGATCAGTCAACCAGTCCGGAAGATGAACAGATCAACGAAGTAAACGGCAATGATAATGATGATGCACATTTCTTTATTCAAACCTTCGGAGGCAGTGAAATGGATATCGGTACGCAGGCAATTCCCCTTCAGGATGGCGGTTTTCTTGTTGTTGGCAGAGCGGCGTCCGATGATGGCGATTTTTCCGAAAAAAGTAACAACAACCATGATATTTTTGTACTTAAATCTGATGAAAGTGGTGAAATTGATTGGGTAAATACATTCGGAGGTACGGATTCAGACCAAGCCATAGCTGCAGCGGAAACATCTAACGGTTATATTATCGGCGGCAACTTCCAATCCAATAACGGAATGTTCACAGGTATGCTTGAAGGCAATTCTGATCTTTATCTGATGAAACTGGATACTGATGGCAATCAGCAATGGCTTGAAATCTTCGGGGGCAGCGAATTTGATTCTTTTGGGTCAATGGATAAAACTCCCGATGGCGGATTCATCATATCGGGAAATACCAGTTCAAACGATGGGATTTTTTCTGGCCTGAATCCGGGTGACAGAAGCGCCTTTCTAATCAAAACAAACAGTTCCGGAGCGATTGAATGGGTGGAAATTTATGGTGGCACGAATGATGACCGGGGAAATTCCGTAGCCGCTGCTCCTGAAGGAGGCTACATTCTCGGAGGACAAACCAGCTCAAATGACGGAGATTTTGATGGATTATCAGTTTCTGATGGAATGGATGCATATATGTTAAAAGTGGATGTAAACGGAGATAAAGAATGGATCGCTATATTCGGCGGATCAGAAAATCAAGAGGGACGTGATGTAACTATTGGTGAAGATGGTTCATTTTTGTTAACAGGAATGACTCCTTCAGGTGACGGAGATTTTTCAGAATTTGATGTGGAAGAAAATGATCTGTTTGTCGTAAAATTGAATTCTGATGGTTCGAAAGAATGGCTGACTACTTTGAATGGATCGGGCAGGGATGGCGGAAATTCAATAAGCCCATCTCCAAACGGAGGTTATATTCTCACAGGTGCTATTGAATCTGATGACGGCGATTTTTCTGCCGCTACCACCGGTGGCCTCAATATTCCATTGATCAAGCTGGACAGCAATGGCAATACCGAATGGATAAAATTTTTTGGCGGAAACGGCTGGGATCAGGGTTCACATGTTATTCCAACTCCCGATAACGGTTATCTGATCACGGGCACTACGCGTTCAAGCGATGCTGATTTCACCGATTTTGACCGGACAGCTAATGATGTTGTGCTAATAAAAACCGATTCGGAGGGAGAAATATAAAAAGTTGTCAGTAAGCAAGATCATCAACTCGAATTATTTATGCATAATAAATTAATTTGAATTTATTTACACATAAGCCGTTTTTATTTAGATTAAAGAGTGCCGCCTGTAATGCACGTCTCACTGATTTAGAATCTATCTCAACATCAATAAAAATGGTAATGTCCAATGAAAAGACAAGATGCAATTCGACAAGATACAAACCAATCCGATCTATCTTCCAAAAAAAGAAATTCACTGTCTGATAAACTCCATCTTTTTTTAAAAAAACATCCCAATTTAATAACTGCCGGATGGGTGTTAACTGGGCTGATATTTCTATTAGTTTTGCCTGCAGCCTATTTTTGCTGGTTGGTGTTAACACCCGAACTCTGGGGCTGGATGCTTGAGGGATGGTGGCATTTTCTTCCTGCATCATTCGGCTTTCTTTTTCTATTGTGCATTCCCATTTGGTTAACAATGACAGGCGCCGGATTAATGAATTTGCTGATCGATGTATCTGTTGAACTTGAAAGCAGTGAACTGGATGATGTTAGACATGTGGCTCGCGTCAGTGAGCTTGAAGCCATTGAAAGGTTTAAAAACACTGATACCGGTGAGCTTCTTGAACTGTTAAAAAACAGCCGTACAGATTTAGAAGCTTACTATACAATCGGACTAAATCAATCTCGCAAGAGTTATCGGTATAGCGTGCTGGCTATGTGGCTCGGATTCATTTTCTTGCTCATTGGCCTGATTTTTTATGTGGCGCCGGTTGAGCAGTTTGGCATTCAGATTTCAGATACCGCTAATTTGAATGTTTTGATTATTGGCGGTGCAGCCATCATTGAATTTATTGCGGCACTATTTCTGTGGGTTTATCGCAGCACCTCAGACCAGCTTAATAACTTCTACAATCGGGAAATGTACTCTCACTCTATAGTAATGTCTTTTAAAATTGCCACCACACTTTCTGATCCTGACGACACCAAAAAATCCATCATTGAAAATATTCTGGCCCGGGAATGGAAGTTTGAAATGCCTGAACAAACCAACTCTAAAAAATTCAGAAAATTGATCAAAGCCCGGCAGCCCGGTTAAACCTGATTCAGGTAAAAGTTATGGTGCAGACAGGCTAAAATAGAAGCTGGAACCCGTACCTTCTGTAGATTCAGCCCAGATTTTTCCGCCGTTTCTTTCAACCAACTCTTTGCAGATTACCAGGCCAAGTCCAGTGCTTGATTCACCCATCGTGCCGGGGCGCCCGGTATCTTTCGGTGAGGCAATCAATTCCAGCGATTATTTTTAATTCCTCAACAAATGCAGCCTCTTATAAAAGTTAACAATATACCAAAAGGTTAACCCACGTAAAGGTTTTATAATTAAACCTGCTGATTTTTCTTTGAAACAGTAATCTTAAAAAATTCTTGAAAAAAAGAATGTCCATTTTGTTGCTCTATACAGAAAAATTTTCAGGCCGGATTTTGCATCTGATTTTTAAAAAAAGCGTACAATCAGAAACAACCCTGACAAATCTGATTGCCATGAAAACTTTTCTGATTGCGACTCTTTGCCTGCTTTTAATTCATCCCGTATTTGCACAAAATCAGCAGATTGAAATTAAAACATCTGATGGTGTAAAACTGCATATCACCAAAAAAGGTGAAGGCATGCCTGTGCTTTATCTGCATGGAGGCCCCGGCAGCGGCAGCTATTGGTTTGAACTGTTTATGGGCGACTATCTGGAGCAGCATTTCCAGATGATTTATCTCGACCAGCGTGGTGTGGGGCGTTCCGGCAGCCCGGACGATGGAAACTTTTCGTTAGACCGATTTTTGCAGGATTTTGAAGAAATCCGGGTTGAATTGGGCATTGAAACATGGATCACAATGGGCCATTCCTTTGGCGGGATTTTACAGACAGCTTATGCAAACCGCCATCCGGAAGCTATCAGCGGCATGATAATGATCAATGCTTCGCTATATATGCAAGGCTCATTTAATGAAAGCTGGTGCCTGAAAGCTTCGGAAATACTTGAAATTCCGGAGCCTTTTCCCTGCCGGGATGAAACGCTGCCTCTGTTTGACCGCTGGAACACTCTCATCGAAGAGCTGAATGAAAATGACCTGATGTGGAAAATGGGTTTTGATAACCGGGAAAACCTGGATAAAATGAATTCAACCTACCGGGATATCTCAAACTGGAATTCGGACTTCGGGAATGCATTTCAGGATTTCGAAGATTTCCAGATTGATTTCAGGCCGCTAACAAACAGCCTGAATATGCCGGTTCTGTTTTATTACGGAACCAGAGACTGGATGGCAGGGCCGGAACATTACCGCGAGATTGGATTTCCAAACATGCTGCTCTGGCAGGGAGATACCGCACACATGCCATTTCTCGAAAACAAAGGCGACCTGATTGATGCAATTGAATCTTTCATGCATAAATTCGGCTTTTAATTATTCCACAACCTGGCAGAGTTGCGGATGAGGATTTCAATACTGGCGAAAACGTAGCTTAAGCCAAATATTTTGGAGTGAAATTTGTCCGTTAGCTAAGTATAAGTGATACAGATACTGCAGTTAGACAAATTTTTTACGGATTTTCTCCCGGCTTGATCCCGTTTTTATCCTTTTCAAGCGTTTTCAGCCGTTTTGCAGCTATGAATGCTCCAATGGGCGGCGCCACTTATCCAGAACTTGTTCAACGTCAGAGTTCACTTCGGCCCGGGCATCTAAACGATCCCACCCGTTTGCCAGGAGTTCATCATACCGGGTATGAGTATGCCTCACATGAGCACGCACTGCCAGCTCTATTGCTTCCGGGGCAAACTCCTTGGCCGCAGCCGTACGGCCTACTCTTCCGGAGTATTTCAGGCAGGCATGTTCCGCGATAGCGTTGGCTTCATCCTCAGGGCAGTTCGGGAAGTGAACTCTTACATGACGCGCAAAATCAGTACGGTACTGCTCGTCCAGTTTGGCTGCACGCTCAGCACGACGCTCCCTGGCACGGGAACGGGCATCCGCGTCGGCAAGACACTCCTGTTCGGCCTGGCGCAATGCGGCTTCTTCCACGAGAATTCCCTGTCGTTCATAACGCTTTCGGTTTCGGCTGAAGCGGACAAGTACTGCCCTTAGCTTCGAATATTTAGACGCGCGGCGCGTCAGGGCGGCGTCTCCACTTGGCAGAAACACCAGGTGAGCCAGGTCTGCACACGACATACAAAGGGGGCGCTCATTCTCTAACCGGAGCAAGCGGCCCTTTCCGAGCCATTCACCACATTCTGCACACTCGGAGTCTCGAAGAATTTGAAAAACAACGATATCGGAACTTCGATTTTTAGACTTCGGCTTAGTCATCTGGCTGGGTTTTTGATTTAAGGTTGATTGGTTAATCCAGTTTTTACTCTTCAGTAAATGTCGCGTTTTTTAGTTAAAAATTGTTTTCAGCACCTGCCAAAGAAACATTAAGTCGCACGGTTTTTCCGGTTAGATTGTTTTGCAATTTGCCACAATAGCAATATACCCGTAAAGAGCAAGAGAATTTCAAGAGTCCAAAACCGTAACTGAAAAACGTCTGCTTCCATAATGACAGGAGGAAAAACCGGCAGAAATGCATTAAATGTTCCGTGCGCAATTAATCCTGAAAGGGGCCTGCCATTGGATTTTTTTATAACCCACGACAGAAAAAAAGATAATCCTATACACCCAATAGTAAATGCAACAAACGGCATGTACGTCTGCAAGGTACCGGGAATAAACCATAAGGGAAGGTGCCAAAAAGCCCATATCAATCCTAAAATGATGTTCCCCGTCCATAAACCGAATCTGGATTCTAAAAGGGGCATGATATAACCCCGCCAACCTATTTCCTCCTGCCCACCACCAAGTAGAACCATAACCAGCCAGTACACGGGAAAAATGTACAGACTTGGCAACATCATCTCTACTCTCTCAAAACCAAACAGCTCGGGCACATACCAAGCTGCAAAAGTTGCCAGACCCAGCACCAAAAAAATTGACGCCCATAATTTCAGACTGAACCCCGGGTCAAGGAACGACTTTAAAAATTTTTTCAGCCCGACATTTCCCTCAAGTGTTTTTACTGTATAAACTGCTCCGACAGCCGGCCCAAAGGCTCCCAAAATGACCATTGGCAGTGATAGCGAAAGCATCAAGTCTTCACTTATGTTCAATATCCCAAAACCAGCTAACACAAATGGCAACCATATTAACCAAGACCACAAAAATGTAATCACAAAAAAACGTACTGGTATTTTTTTATTCATTGTTCAAGTATTATTTGATTGATGGATCCCTGCCTTGGGCGAATGCTTCCTCAGCAGGATTAAGTACACAAATCTTTTCTTTTAATGTTCACCGGCAATCCGCATGATGGCGGAATCCTTATAGTCTTGACAAAAATATTCTGCTTGTTACAGACTTGCCTGCTAAAACTTATACTTGTATATCATTGTCTTTTATTACCTTGCCCCTTTGACCAAATACCATCCCATACAAATTCAGAACTTGAAACCCAATAACACTTGTGGAACAATTATTACAGAGCCTCTGACAAACTCTCCATAAGGCCTTTTTTGCACATCAGGCCAATTTTGCTGTAACCATATTACATGCCCAATTCCAGGTTGTAAATTCAGTTGAAAACGCTGAGAAAAATTCCAGTTATAACCCAGCTTATACTCTACCCACAACTCAGGGCCTCTGTAAGTTTTACCATCTACATAAGAATCAAAATGGTTCCAGGCAGGCCATAATTCTATTTCAGCATTGAAATTTCGCCAGAAGTAGTAGCGATATGACAGCAACAAGGTATAGGCGTGGGCTTGACCTTTCGGTGATTCATCCTCGTTTTCCCAGTTCTGAAATGCGAAGCCAAAGCCAAGTTCACTGCGTTCGGTTATGTGGTATCCTGCTTTTACCATATAAATACGCACTATCGGGAAAGTCATGCTGGTTTCAATCGTCCATCTATTGTCTTCATTTTTTTGTGCAACAGCTTCGAGAGGATCAACTAATCGAATAAATTCAGGTTTGTCCAGGGTCGAATTGATGGCAACGCAGTCCTGCAGAATCCCGAACACAGCTAACATAAAAATGAATACTGATTTCATAATTTCCTTAAGAACCTGAGACCGATTAATATTTAACGATGGGCAAATAACATATTATATTGTTATTAAATGACTTAGAAATTAGATTAGACATGGTTTTTCATTGTATTGATTCGTAACTATCACAACAGAATAATTACTATGTCATTTTTTATCCAACACCAAAATTATCGAAATTTTTTGTCAAGTGGATACTTTTTGAATCTAAAATTATCAGGTTGCCGGCCCTTTTTAAGTTGGGCAAACCGGTTTTTATAGATTTGGCAGAATGATGTTACAAAAGCCTTTGCTTTTGGATCTACAACCACGTCAAGATAATTGAGGCCCTGAACTTTCCGTTTGTCGCTGTTGCTGAAATAGGTAATAAACTTGTTAATGTGATTGGCAAAATGTATTCGGTTAGAACCTACTTTATTTATCCTTTCTTGTAAATCGATTTATGATTCTTTTGAAAAATCTTGCAATTGGATGATAATGAAATTCGATTCTAATACCGCGGAAGAAAAATATCAGATATGTATAAGTTACCTCTAAAGTTTTAGTGGCACCCTCTGAATACCGCTGATTCTCAAGAGTTTTTCTCAAAGATTCCAATGCAATCATGGCACTTCTTTCATCATCCATTTCTAAAAAGTTTCGATACAATCTCATTTTCAGGTTTAAGTAATTATGTTTTTTTGATTTGATGTCCATAGAAGACCATGCTCCGTCTGTATGATGAAGATAAACACTTGGTTTTATGTCTTTCAAAAATTTACATTTACCATATGTTCCCATTAAGGCATTTATAGGGTAGTCGTTATGAAAGTGAAACAATGTTTTAATATCAATTTCCTGAAAAATATTAATCACCAATTTTGAAGAGTGATGCATTCCATGCGGAGTTGCGATTAGCTCAT